>JAKFUT010000027.1:2855-48394 GCA_021732565.1 Candidatus Obscuribacterales bacterium | reverse complement strand
TCTAATGCTAACGTAGCTATCGGGTCGGTAGGACAAACTTTTAGTTTGCGGGCAGATGGGTCGCAAAGCAATGGTGGCACCATCGCCGTGAACTCACGAGGTGGGATTGTTGCCGATGCATCCGGGCTCTCGGCTGGCGCGGCGAAGGCTGGTAGCGGGGGGACATTGCAACTCTCGGCGATTGATGATGTAAGGGTAACCGGCAATCTCAACCTCAACAACGCCAACGGACCCGGAGGGAATCTGTTAATCGTTCATGATACTATATTCGGTGGCGCGTTTACTGTGGGCGGGGCTTCTCCCGGCAGCAGTGTGACCGGTGTTATTACAGCGCTGGGTGCTCAAGGAGCTGCTGGTGGCATCGTGACAATTGAATCCGCCCAGTTTTCTCCATCTAGTTTGGTAGTAAATTCTGCTATCCGAACGGGCGCATCAGGCAATCCCTCCGGGAGCCTTTTGTTTCAGGGCAAGGGCGCAACGGCTCTGGGCAATGCAACTGTAACTGTGAATCCTGGCGGCGAGATTGCATCACTTCTTGGTGTCAATGCTGACACTGTCAATGTAAATTCGAGTTCGTCTATTTTCGCGGGCAACATCAATACGCCATTCGGCCTCGCATTGACAGCGCCAATGGTCAACGTTACGCAGAACGGCTCGCAGTTGTCAGCGTCTTCCGGTTCCATTACTATCAATTCGGGATCGCTGGTCAACACGAGAAATATTCAAGCTTCAGGTAATGTAGATCTTTTCGTTCCGCTGATATTTAACTCAGGAACAATTTCAGCTGGAGGCCAGCTTCAAGTAAACGATCCAAACGGAGTGCTGATTGCTGGCAACGGCACCATGGCTGGTGCGCCCATTTTCCTCACCTCTGCAAATGGTGCTGTCAATGCAACCCAATCTGCGTTTGTCGGCCCGGTAACCGGATCTGCGCCGCTTGGTTTCGTGGTGAAGCAAGGCAGTGCTGTTACAACATCTGATATTTTGAACGCGGCGGCGAATTCTCAAAACCTGACGCGTGAGCAACGAGATCTTATCGCTTTCAATCTGGGAACTCTTACCAATACCGGACCTCTAACCACCGTTCTAAATACCGACACTCGCCCGCTGAATATTTCTCCCAACTCATCTGCGGACAAAGAGCGGGGAGAATCACCAACGCTCGCCGCCAGCATTGACATGATGGACATAGATTCCTTCATGCTTGTGACTTCCCCTAATCAAGTAATCACTACATCTGCCGGCGACGGGACAAGTTACTTTGTGGCGGATGAAAGCTCCGTTGTGTCGGAGCAGGACAAGGTTGTTGTGTTGCATACCGGCAAATTATTGGTAGATACGGGCGAGAATGACGTTTCGGTGCATTCTCCTGTCGGGCGAATAAGAGTCGGAAAGAACTCTTCCGTGCTGCTCGAGGTGAAAGCAAATGGTGGCACACGCCTGGTCTCTCTGTCCGGAAATAGCGTCGTTGAGGGGAACAATGGATCCAGTAGCCTTCGCGCAGGTGAAGAGCTCGTCGCAGCGGGCAGCGATTTGTCTGATGATGAATTCATTCCCGCTGATGGTATCGCTCGCGGTGAATCGATTGTTGCTGCAATTACAAAGGCCGGAAAAACGATTAAACGAGAAATACTATTGCGTGAGGTGATAGAGCGAGACATCATGATTAACGGTTCGTTGATTCACGTAGGGGGAGCAAAGAAGGCGTTTCATCAGCGTTACCGGGACCGGTTGAAGGCAGCTGCCACCGATCAGCCGATATTCAGACCAATTTCCTATGCAGCCATTGCTCAGGCCAAGCAAAACGTCGCCATTGAACGGCGGGCATCAAATAGCCCTATTCAGCTAGTGGGTGCACCGAAGACCAAGTTGAACTCGTCTGATTCAAGAACCATCACTCTTACGAAGGGGTCAATTACATTCGTGGCCCCGCAACAGATGGTGGTGAAAACTTCATTGGGAGTCATAAGCGTTGCTCGCGGGGAGTGCGTCAATGTTGAAACAGATGGAGTGAGCACCAAGGTACGAGCTTGTTCCGGTGTTGGCAGCGTGTCCATAAAGTTTGGCAAGCAGGAAATCAAATTGTCTGGTGGTCAGGAAGCAATTATCTCCACCGAAAAACCTTCAAGTTGTTTTGACGATAAGCTCAGCCGCCGAGATACGCAAGTAATGAAATGGGGGCAGTCATGGATTAGCCACAGCGATTTTTCCATCGTGTCACTGATGAGTACAGCCAAATACATGAGGGGCGTCGCTACCGCGACCGCAGGTGCGAACCGAAGTATACAAGGAAAGCTCTTAAAGACTGCAGCTGCATTGCAGTTCACCACCGGCTCTCACGGTCCCTACAAATCTCGGGATTCTATTTCGATGCGTTAGGGTAACTGTGTTCCATCATTCTTTCTCTTGGGTCGTCTCTCGGATAGAATTCTTAGAGCGTACCCATAACGAGATCCTGAAGGAAAATATTGGATGAAATCCGAGATACAGATCAGCAAATTTCTCAGTTTCGTTTTACGCCATCGACCTGACGAAATAGGAGTGCAGCTTGATCCCGCAGGGTGGATCGATGTGGATGAGTTGCTCTCGGGGTGTAAGCAACATGACTTCGAAATTTCGCGGGCACAGATTGAATCCGTAGTTAAGAACAGCGACAAACAACGCTTTGCGCTCTCGGACGATAAGAAGCGTATTCGGGCTAATCAGGGTCACTCGGTTCCGGTAGATCCGGGATACGAACCGGCTACGCCTCCTGCAATCCTCCACCATGGTACGGCTACACGATTCATCGACTCGATAAGAGCAACCGGCCTGTCAAAGAGAACCAGAACACATGTTCATCTCTCTTCCAGCATCGACACCGCCAGAGCCGTCGGTGAAAGGCATGGCAAACTAGCATTGCTTGAGGTTGACGCCGAAGGAATGATGCGCGACGGTCATATCTTCTATCTCTCCGCAAATGGAGTCTGGCTCACCGAATCGGTTCCCTGGAAGTATATTAAATTCCCGACATGATTTGACGGTTTACTATATTCGGGCTTCGGGCGAATGCTATCCGTGTAGAAGAGACTCTCATCCCGAAAGCTCGTAGGCCAGCCCTTTGAACTGAGTCTCTGCATCATTTCGCCAACGTCGCGGTCCAAGGTCGTAGATCATAAGTATGCGCTTGAATTAAGTTCCTTTAGGTTCCTCACCTTTCGGTTGGCAGTGTCTCGACGAGGCGACGTCGGTGGATTAGTTGGTACCGATTGAGACCAGAGCAGCGATTGACTCCTTCTACCATCGCCGGACTTGCGTGAACCGTTTTTCAGGAATGGCGGAGCCCTATTTTTCCTCATTATGCCTGTGGATCAAGGACTACAGGTCAAAGAGATTGCCCGGGGCAGCCGGGAGATAGTTTCTGTTGTCGCTTCTTAGGGTACATACTCCTGGGGGCCACAGAACTTGGTTTAGGCGTGGTGATTTATGAAAAAGTCCGGAGTGAGCTTTCTATTGGCCGGTACATTGTTTTTCGTGCTGTCCACGGTGGTTCGAGCCGAAACAACGGCGCAGGCCTCCGGTTCGGGGACCGCAGGGGCAGGAAACTCAGGAACAAGCGCCCAATCAAACACCACACCACCGCCACAGGTGATGGAAGACCTTAGCAAGACGGTTCCGACGACTCGCGTGATTGACTTTGGCTCTTTGCCCGGCGGTACGCTTAACCTGTCCTCGTTTGTTAATCAAGGAAGCGTTTACGCGGTCTCGTCGAATCCAGGCATCACTACAGCGGTTATTCAGAGCAGCGGCAATATCGTCAATAGCGGCATTCTCACAACCCAATTACCGGCTGCCGGTTTACTCGGATTTACAAACCTGGTGCAAAATCTGTCATTGAGCCTCATCGCCGGCGGTGGCATCTATAACTCAGGGCAGATTAGTTCTGCCGGCAATCTCAATCTGCAAGCACCAGTTATTATGAACATCAATGCTCCTGGTGCAGCAACTGCATCGCTGATGCAGGCCGGTGGCAATTTGAACATTAATACCAGTCAGATTGTCAACCAATCCGTGATGTCGAGTTTGACCGGTAACATCAACATTACTGCTCTGGCCGCCCAGCAAAACCTTGTCATTAACAACGTCCTCGGCAGCCTCAATGCTGCCAACGGTGTCATCAACGTTAGAAATGACGCGCAGACGGGGGCCGGTAATGTCACCATGATTGGTGGCGCGCTTGATTCAAGAGAAAACAATTTCTTCTCCTGGCGGGGTGACGTCAATATTAACGCCGGCGATATTGAGGGCTTGTTGAACATCACCGCCGGCGAAGCGCATGTACAAACAGCTAATGGCGTTTTGCAACTGGGCAATATAGATCTATCGGGAGATCCGACCTTCTTCAACACCAATGGTGATGTCGTCATCAATAGCCCGCTAGTTTTTCATGGGCAGGATTTGGCCGTCATTGCCAGTGGCAACGTCATCACCGCTCCAGGTGCTGGCGCCATTGACACAAGTTCGACAGGAAATGCAGGCAGTATCACCATTGTTGCCGGAGCGACACTAAGTGTGTTTGGTGCTAGCGGGCCGGTACTGCCACCGTCAGCCGGGGACACGGATTCAGCGGTGTTTGTTACCAGTGTTGTCCTTGGTAGCGGCAACATCGATCTTTCCTCCGGAACACCCATCTCTTCCCTGAATTCCAGAAGCTCAGGCGCAAATGGTGGCACCGTGACATTAGTGGCGGGTAACACCATAACTCTGCCGGGCGCTCTCACCATAACCACCGGGGGGAGTGGTCAGTTCAAGAACGGAGACGTAAGAATTTTGGCCGGGGCTCCCGGCGGGAATGCTATCACTATAGGCAAGATTGATACTACGGGCGGTTCGGGCACTGGCGGTGCTGTTACTGTCAGTGCCACGCGGCCAACGGTGTCGGGCGCCGCGCCATGTGCTCCATGTGTTGCGTTTGTGAACGGAAAGATTGTCTACGGTTCCTTTGAGGTTGGAGACAACTTCTTGATGACCACCTTTGGCGGTGGTGCATATCCTCTCTCTCCGGCGCTTTCTCTCGGCAATATCAAAACGGGGAACATCATCGCTCCTGGTACGGCTGTGACGGTGCAAACCGGCGGTGCGCTTTCAGTCGGTTCGATTACCGATAACGGCATCGGTAAATCTTCCGGTGGGAATGTCGTGCTTGAGTTCGTTGATTTCACCAATAATTATGTTTTTGGTGGCGCCGGGCTCGCCGGAGCAACCGGTGCAATATCGGTCGACGGCGGTCCACAGGGCGGTGACGCCGGCAGTATCAAGATTCAGTTTCCACTGATCTACTTCTTGAATAGCGCGGGTATCTTCCCTTCCTTTTCCAATCCGGCCGGCGGCAGTGTCGATGTTAAGAGCGGTGCCTTCAGCCTGAACTCGACATCTGGAAACGGTGGCTCACTGGTCATTGACATGCGGCCTACCACCATTGTTTCCTGGGGCGTATTCGGGCGCACATCGCCGCCAGCACCGATATCTTTGAACGTGGCTCCGGGAAGTATTTCGGCAAGCGCTGGCGGAACGGGCGGTGCATTTAACGGTGGCAATATTGGTCTGTTTGCGGGCTCATTGAATGTCTCATCACCGGGAAATCTTCATCTCTCAGCCGATGGCGCTGGAACGGGAAATGGTGGCTCAATCTCTCTGCTCACAAGCAGTTCCTTGAAAGTAAGCAATGCACCGAATGAGATTTCTCTATCTGCTGTTAGTGGTTCCACTGGCGGGGCGGGAGGAAGAGCTTCTGTTGTGAGCGTTCAAAATTTGACCATAGATCCGCTGGGGCTACGGATTTCACCGCGCGGAGCGAACGGCAATGGCGGGACCATCAGCCTGCAAGGCAGCAACATATTTGTAGCTAGCGACCTCAACGTCAATGGGCTTGGAAACGGAAATGGCGGTGTCATGTCAATCAATCAGACATCGGCTCAAAATTTCAGCATTGGTGTCAATGGAATCCTTGCTAACGGCGTTAACGGGGCAACTCAAGCACATGCCGGTGCCAGCGGTGGTGCCGGTGGCACGGTCAATGTCACTGCTGGCGGTGCCGTTAATCTTCCCGTCTCCAACGCAATCGACGTGTCCCCAACAGCCGGGCAGGGCGGGGCAGTCAACATCTCGGCAGCGGGAGATATCAATATAGGATTCTCCCGTTTGAGTGCTGATGCTGCCGGTGGGAACTACGACGGCGGTACCGTTTCCCTGAAGACTACAAGCGGGAACGTAGTGTCCCCGGCCGGCGCAAATCTGGTGATCTCAGCCAATGGTTCGGGGACCGGAAATGGTGGTGCTGTTATTCTGCAGGCAAATGCGCTCGTGATTGGCAAGGGAAATGGTAAAACGTCTGTCACCGCTAATGGAGGCAGCGCCGGTTCCAGCTCCGGCGATGGCGGGTCAGTATCCCTGTTCGCCGGCAGTTCGCTTGTTATGGACAGCAACGCGGTTTCGTTCGGTCCACTCGGTACCACCGGCAAGGGGGGCAACTTTGTGGCCGTCATGAATAGCCAGATTGGCTCCATGAATATTACCGGTTCGATTAGCGCAAATGGAGTTGGTACCGGTGATGGTGGCTCGGTTCGCCTGGAAGCCGCATGGCTGCCAATCGGGCTCAACGCAGGTGCCGGAGTCAGCGGTAATGTATCGGCCGATTCGGGACTCGCTGGCGGAAAAGCAGGAAGTATTTGGATCAGTTCTACCAATTTCCTTACTACTGCCAGCCTTGCCACTGGCGCACTTTCGTTGAAATCTCATGGCGGTAATGGTGGTTCATTGCGAATCGAAGCCAGGGTGTTAACTCCGTCTCAAACCATTTCTGTTGACGGCGGTGGTAAGGGAGATTACAACGGCGGACACATCTATATACAAGGACCGTGGACCGTAACTACCCCGGGAACTATTACCTTCACTGCCAATGCAGTCGGAAACGGCAATGGTGGTGATGTGTTCATCGGAATCTGGGCCCCACACATCGGAACGGCCAGCGGGTTGATTCAGGTTCAGGCCACTGGCGGGAGCCCGGGGTCCAATTCGGGCAACGGAGGAAGTGTTAACATTCACACCGACCGGATCATAGTGGATCCTGCCGGTCTAAATGTTTCGCCGTTGGGTCTGAACGGTAATGGCGGCAGCCTGTCGTTGGGCGGCGGTCTGGGTGTACCCATTTATGTCAGCGGTGGCATCGATCTAAGCGGGCATGGTGTGGGAGATGGTGGCACCTTTGTATTTAACGGGCAGAAAGCAAACGTTGGCCCCACAGCCGCAGTATCAGGAGCCGGAATAAATGGTAGCGTCACTGCCGACTCGGGGCCGCTTGGTGGCAAAGGTGGATCTATCACCATCGGGGCTGACTTCTTTCAGCTAGCATCAGGCACCCTTGTGCTCGACTCGGACAGTTTATTGAGTGTGAAGTCATACGGTGGCAAGGGCGGCGAGATCAATTTGTCGTCAGCCATTGATTTGTCTATACCGGGTGGCACGCTGTCGGCCGATGCTGGAGGCGCCGGTAACTTTGATGGCGGACTAATTTCTTTGGGTGCTCAGAACCGACTCGTTTTTACCGGTGGACAGCTGACATTATCGGCTGCAGGAGTCGGGACGGGACGCGGCGGGCAGGTTCAGCTCTCTTCGGCCGTCAATTATGGCGCCCCTAACATCACCAATAATTGGGTGTTCGGAACCGGTGCCGGACAAATCAACGTGGTCGGTGCTTCGCTGGAGGCGTTCATCCACTCGGGCACTCTGACGGTGGCACCAAATCAACAATTCGATGGTGGCAGAGCCTTTCGCCTTGGCATCACTAGTGGTGGCGTCATCTCAATTGGCGACAACGTGGTTCTTAAATCAAGAATCGTTGAGCTGGCTGCGCCAACGGGGCTGATCCAGATTGGAAACAATGTCGAGATTGAAGCGGGCAAACTGGCCCCGGGCACTTCGGCGGATACTCCGATCTTATTTTCATCGGTGGTTATGCCAGGATTTGTCGATATCATGGCATCTGATGTGCAAATTGGCAAGAGTGCCACCATTGTAGCCAATGGTGGCTTCGTTGCCATAGGCGCCGACTCGAATCTGACTATAGGGCAGGACTTGACCCTTAGTGCCCGGGGCGGGTCGGTAGCGCTGGTGGCGCAAGGAGATATAACACTGGGAGTTGGCGCACAGATTACCTCCACGGCATGGATTGGCGGCGGTTGGGATATGTATGTCTTCGCTTACCCGGTTGTTTCTACCATTAGTTCCAATAACGGAATTTATCGAATTCTTCCCAACGGCTATTTCCTTCCTCTATATACCGGTGGAGCAATCGGCTTGTATGCGGGGGCAGGACCGATTGGTGGTCAGGTCACGTATGTGCCGTCGGTCTTTGGTAACGATGGGGTTGCGCTGGCCTATTCCGGGTTGTTCAACTACATAACCACGCTGGACAACATGGCATCGCAGCGACAGACTTCAATTCAAACATCTTTTCCGAATGGATTTACGCCCGGTAACAACACGCTTAACACCATCTCTGGTGGCATACTCAGGGTGATCGACCCCAATGGTGGAATTCAGATGGGCAATACAGTCCTCTATTCTAATGGTGGCATAATAATTGTTGATCCCCCCGGACCAGGTAGCTTGACGCTCAACAATGCTATTCTCACCGCGATTGCTCCTCCGCCGCAACTACCAATTTTGCCTTCTCTATCCTCCGGCTCTGGCGTGCAGCTAAGCGGTAAGTCGGCACCACTATCTGTCATTACAATTGCAGAGCAGATCTTCAACTCCAGCACCATCATCGGCACTGACGCACTACAAAAGAAGAACACTGCAAAATCGAAAGGCGGTGATGATGATACCGCATCTAGTGCCACGATACTGGCGGCTGGTTCAAACGTAGAATATCTGGCTTCTTCCTGCCAGATCTATTCAACCGGAAATGATGACGATAGCATTATTATGGGCGAGGCCGGAACCACTTTCTCCGTAGGCAGTTCTGAAGAATTGACCATCGTATCTGTAGGGGGCAAGGCTCCTATCAGTGAACTTGATCTCAAGTCGGGTAAGTTGTTCGTTTCCACCGGGCAGAAGTCGCTCGCTATTGCTACGGTGCAGGGTCTGGTCAACATCCCTGCCAATACAACGGGTATTGTCGAGCAGAATAAAAATGGCGTCGTTCGCGTAATCAACGCCGATCAAGACGGCAATAGTCTTTCGATCTCGCCTTCAGGTAGCGGTGGCAACAAGTTGTCAATTAAGCATGGTGAGGAAATTGTGTTGGCCGATGCCGATACGAGCGATGAAGAGCTCATTCCGGCAGACGGCGCCGACCGAACGATTCTGGAAGCCCACATACTAGCCTCCGGCAAGACCCGAACACAACGCAGCAAGTTAGATACAGTTAGTTACTTCAAGAATGACAAGACGTTCAGTTGCGCAAGCAGTATGTTCGCAACCACTTCTTTTAAGAAATTGGGCGGTGCTAGCGGATCTGGACCAAAGTCTCCGTCGAATTCCGCATCTCCTTCGGGGAAGAATTCAACTCCGTTCAAAATGAAAAATGATCCGATATTGCCCATCAGTTATCAGCAGTCCTTTGTCGGTTCCCCTCGAACTGATCTTCGAAGGATGACAGCGGGAGGTGGCACGGTCAGGCATACTGAGGGCGCACAAGTGACGGTCGCACTGGACAAGGTCCTTCATCTTAGCGAGGGAGAGGTCTTATTGGAATCAGGCAGTTCCCGTTCGGTGGTACGTTGTGGAGAGTACAATGTTGAGCTGGCACCTGATACGGTGGCACTTGTAACTACAAACAGTGAGCGCGATTACATTGATGTTTGCAACCTCAGTGATTCGAACAGCAACTCAGTCAAAGTTTTTTCGCATGAGCCAGTGCCGCGGTTGCTGGGCATAGCACAGGTAGGGCAAGAGCTCTGCATAGGAAAGTCGCGGCAGAACATTACCGATAAACTTGACTCCAAAGTGGTCGCCAGGAGAAGAACAAAATTCACAAATAGCTCCGGTCTTTCAATCTGCCACTCCGAGATTTCACTAGTTTCGTTATTCAACAACGCTAATGTGCTGAAGGCGTTGGCAAAAAGCGACGGGACCTCTGACAAGCGGCTGCGCGACAACATTCTGAAAATGGCAGCAATATTGCACCTCACCACCTCCCGACACGGGCAGTTCTCTACTACCTTTGCCCCTGAAACCAATCAATAATCAAACCGGATACAAACCAACGGAATCTACCACGGCCTCTCATCCAAGGGTTCTGGTCGCTAGGCCAGCGGCATTAGATCGTGAAGGGAAGAGCGGCCCTTGATGGAGACCAAGTTTCCTTCTTTAACAGGCTGAGGTTTGATGCCGTACTGAGCAAGCTTGTCGGCGACCGCAAAGTTGAAATTGCTGCGAAGCTTGGCGGGCTTATTCACATATTCGCTTGACCACACCAAAAGCGAGAAGTTCAGCGATGTGTCCGTTCTTTCTTCAAAAAGAACTTCTGGCGCAGGGTACGCGAGTATGGATTTATCATCGCGCGCTAATTGTAATAGCAGCTCTTTGACCTGCTTCGGGTCTGAATCAGCAGCCACACGAAGTTGGAAGGCGAAGCGGCATTGCCTTCCCGTATAGGTCCAATTCACTACTTTTGATGTTATGAATTCCGAATTCGGAACGATAATTGCGATATTGTCATTCGTCACAATCGTGGTGGCTCTGAGCGAAACGTGCGAGACATCGCCTGTGATAGCGCCTATATCGACCCGGTCTCCGACTTTGATTGGTCTTTCAAATAGAATTACTAAGCCGCTAATAATGTTATTCATCAGAGACTGGAGTGCTAGCCCTATGGCTACTGCCAAACCGCCAGCCATGATCGTCAGAGCGCTCAGATCTATTCCAGCCGATTGAATGATTACTATCATTCCAATGCCGACGGCAACATAGCGCAATATGGCGCTTAAGGAATTTGACATGCCGGTTTCCAGGCGTGTACGAGAAAGAACGCGATTGATGAACCAATTTTCGCACTGCCCGGTTACGCGCACCAGAAGCCACGATAAGACAAGCAAATACAGCACCGTCCATAGGGTCAACTCCGTCTTGCCAATGGTGAATAGTTTCAGGTCAACTATGGCTTTTACTTCAGTCTGCAACACATTCAGTTCTTCGAAAAGCCAGCGATCTATTCCGAGCAGACGAAAAAAGATGAACAAGCCCATCGGATAGAGCACGTATTTACTAATCAGCAGGATTTCCCTTTTAATGCGCTTCTCCGCGTTGCTGAGGCAAATCTTTCGCACAATCCAACGATTGAATCGAAGACGCAGTTTGAGGAAAAGAGGGATAAAGCAAAGGCTGCAAAAGAGGGAAGCGATCGTAATAGAACTGTGAATGCCCAACCGCACAAGTTGAGCGGTAGCCAGAATAGTTGCTTGTTGAATCAGATTGTGAAAATAAATAGGCATAGGTATTTTTTAGTATTCTTTCGTCTTGAGAAAGGCAGCAATGAATAAAACAGCGACGAATTTGGGGAACACATCTGGCCAAATAGCGGTTCGTTTTAGGGAGCTGTTAAGCGCCAGGCGTACCAGGCACTCAGCATCAAGTTGTGCGGGCGGTACTTAAGACACTTAAGACAGGTGACCAGCTGTTTTGTCGGGTTTCCCTCTGAGCGCGCGCTGTTTTTATTGGTGTTACCGTTTGGATTTTACTGAATGTTGACAGGAACAGCAAAGTAAAGTTATCAGCCGAGCCGCCGCAGCGAAATCTAAACAAATGCAAATTAGATTTCTTCCGCGAAATCAGCTTGGTTTTTACGTGAAATCAGGTAATTAACATCGGTCTTACAAAAGCCAAAAACGTGCCCAGTTTGTTGACTTCACGCAATTTGATCGCGAGGCTTCCTTGCACGGCGCCATTGGTTGACGGGTTAATTTTCAAATTAGTTCCCGGATTAAAAATCAGTAGAAGTAACCTCAGTTGCATGGCCAAAAGTATTGCTCTTAAAATGCGCGGTCATTGCATATCTGACAGGAGTATCGATCCATATGATTATTAAACTCGCCATTACTGCTCTTGCTGCCGTTTCGGCTCTCTCAATTGGTGCTTGCTTTGCAAGCGACCAAGCAAAGAATGATGCACCGCCGCCAGTTGCACCGCAGCCCAAACAGACCAATAAGGAGACCGCTCCTTTGCCTTTACCGGAACAACCGGTAGATGAGCAGAGAAAAGGACAAGATAAGACTCCGTCGCAGAAATCGGATCAGTAAACAAAAACTGGTGCTAACCAGCTCGCTCTTATCTGCGGGCTGGTTTTGCACTTCTCTGCAACTTGCACGTAAGCTTGTCACAAATTACGGGAATAAACTCTCACACCCATCTCGTTCCACTGCTTCGGCAAAGGCGATCTTCCAAGTACTCTCTAACGAATCCCAGATCGTTGATTATTGATCGGGTTCAGGCGCACTCGCGACTCTGTCTTTTGCTTGTTCGCAGCCAAAGGTGCTTTGACGTGGTCTTGTGGCGCGGATGCGTGTAATCAAGTCCTCGTTGTTTCTGTAGTTGATGTTCTCTATACAGGACATTTTCAAAAGTGGCTTCTGAGACTAAACCGGGTGGCTTACCTCGATGTTATGCGCTGCTGCGATAATGTTCTCAGCTTGGCTTCTGAGCGATACAGAAAGAGTTCCGGACGATGCTATACTCAGCCCGCGCAAACTTTCCAAAGCGCCGAGCGACATTACAAACTGGAGTTTATGGAGGAAGCATGCTCGATTATGGCAACTGGGCTAATAGGCTTCAAGCTCGCAAGGATCGTTGGGGTCTGATGAAGGAGTTCTGTCAAGAATGGGATCTTCCAATCGACGGGGCAGAAGCGATTCCATCTTCCATACTTACCAGCGCCGAACAGCGGCTCGACTGTCCAATGCCCCTTGCGTTCAAGGAGTGGTGCCAACTTCCTTTCAACACCTTCTTCTTGAAGCCGCGTCTTTTTTGGACTCATCTGACTGAGCCTGAAGAATTGGAAATCTGGCCGCCAGGCGCAGCCAAAGATGGACTTATTGTTTTCAAAACCGAATATCAAGGCTGCGCTGAGTGGGCCTTTCTTGTTCGGGACGCTCACCTGGATGATCCTCCCGTCTATGTCGGCGACACGGTTCAGATCAATAAAGGCGTGGAAGATTGGCAGCTTCAGAGCCAGTCCTTTTCAGAATTTATGCTGCAACTACTCCTGGTGCGCATGGTGCATTTTGACGGGCGGTTTCATGCCTGTGTGGAGGAGGCGTCCGGTGACTTACTCGCCAAGGCTAATGCCTGTTTTCCCGATGCAGGTTTTCCCGTTTGGCTGGAATATGGAGACGAATGCCGCCTCCATGCAGGTGCCGACACTTTTGTTCTCAGTAATTGCCACACGCCTTTTGGCGGTAGGCAAGACCTCTGTCTGAATTCGCTAAGCCGTGACGGAAGAGAAATGGCGAGTAAATTGTTGGAAATTGAATGGACTTGCACCTCCGACAATCCGCCTGACTGACTTTTCTCGAAAATTTCTTGGTGTTTTATTCTGACAAGAGTATCGATCATATGATTAATAAACTCAATTGAGATTATCCGCACTGCATCCGGTGACGCCCGGGGTGTAAGGAAAACGTTCATTTTTATTACAGATGCGATTATTGACACCGCCCTCGCTCAGTCGTTTTCGTAATTCGCGTAGTTGCCAGAACCAACTCTCTCTCATGAACCGTTCAAATTTCTGGTCTGGTTCGTTTAGTTCCATTGTTGTGCGGTCCGTCCCAAGACTAATCTATTCAAGCGTTCCCCAAGATTGACCACAATTGTTTTGCCTGTTTTCGGCTCGCTCACTCACCCTTGTTCGGATCATATTTCAATTCCTGCGATTTCTTCAAGTCGGCGTCTGCAAGAGCCTTGCGGCCCAGCCCTGCGTACGCGAGGCTGCGGTTGTAATAATGCTCTCCCGTTGCTTGTGAAAGCTTCACAACGCGGTCGAAATCGTTGAGCGCTTTTTGATACTCGTGTTTATCGAGATAAATGACACCACGATTGTTCAAAGGCTCAGCATAACTATCGTTGAGGCCGATGGACATGGCATAGTCAGCAATCGCTGCTTCTTTCTTGTTTAGTCCCTCGTCGCAAATTCCCCGCAGGTTCCAGGTGTAGGCATCTTTCTCGGCAAGTTTATTGGCTGTGTCCACCGCCTGTAGTGCGGGCTGGAACTCCTCTTTGTCTATGCAAACTAAGGCTATGTGTTGTTGCACATCGGCGCTGTCGCCAAATTCTCTGATTACCAGATTGCAGTCTTCGATCGCTCTTGCGAAATCTTTTTTCGCTTTGAATGCGTCAGCCCGCCCGAAGTAGAACTCTTTATTCGTTGCGTTAATTGCAATCGCTTTTGTGAAATCGGCAATCGCTTCGTCGTAACGCTTTAGTTCCGTAAGTGCAAGCCCTCTTTCATATGACGCATAGGAATTGCGTTTATTTGATTTCATGGCCAGAGCAAAGCTATTCACCGCTTCTTCATAGCGCGAATTTGCAACGTGTTTCTTACCATCAATATAGTCCCAATCAGAGTAAGCTCCCGATTCGCTCAGTCCAGCCCCTGCAGGTATGCTCCCTGTGGGAACTCCTTTCTCGGAACTCTTCGTTGCCGAGACTGCCCCCACCGACCCGGATGACGCGGTCTTAAATGAAATCGGTGATGTGGCTAGCCAGACCACACCTGCTAATAACAGCGCAAGCAAAGCTACTTTGCCATACTCCAATGATGACGTACTCATGCAGTTCACTCCGCCAATAAAGTTGTCTGCGGCCATTATACACTTCAAGATGGCGCTGACCAGCCAATGCGATTCTGCGGCGAGATGGTGCAAACCACTGCAGTGAGCACGATTATGGACGCAACCGTCTTCGAGTATGGCGGGTTCTTACCGCGATTTTTCCAGCCTTTAACAGTTGACTAGCTTACCGGAGCTTCTACCCGAGTAAGTTTCTCTGCCGTCCAGTGGTACACCCCGGGATCGAGGTGAAAGACGTTCTCTTCATTCTTTTTCGCGTCTTCGACGATTTTGTGGAATCCGGCTTCGAATGAGCTTCCTGTCTTGGTCGCGAGAATCGAATCCACGTTCACAATCACTATCGTTATGTCGGAAGTCTTGAGCATTTCGGCGAATCTGGAATAAGCCTCTGCATGCCCGATGATGGCGCTTACAAGCCCCTCTTCATGCTCAAACGAAAGCATTTCGTCGCCGTCTTGTTCGTACGAATTAACTTCAATCTTGCTCGCGAAGAAATTTTCGTAACAGTACTCTATAAGTTGAGACTCATCCATGTCTGACTCTGCCAACTGCGTTTTTTGAATATAATCGATGGCTACAATGCCTTCGCCTGCTTCAATCTTTCGGCAGGCGAAAACCCCGAGATCATCAGCAATTTTTTTGTGTACAACAGTGTTCTCAAAGTCATTGTTGCCGTTTATTGTGCGCAGAACTGCAACGAGTTCTTTCTCTTCGTTAGACTCGGCACTTACTTCTGCAAAGAAATCTAGTAGATAATCCCCCTCTTCCGGGTCCTCGAATCTCTTAAATACATGGTCTATAGCTCGGCAGTAGCTGCCGTCCGGCATTTCCAATAGCAACGGAAATGTTTCCTCTTCCGGATTCTCAGGCACGACCCATTTAGCATCAGCATGCCGTACAAATACTTCTCCCACGTAACACCCGATCGTAAAGAGGACGGTAGCTACTTGGGCGAGGTCTGCTTCTTCTGTCCGCCAGCTCTCTATTACGGTGTCAACGTACTCCAAGCTTTCTGCCGAAAAATCAAGATCAATGCCGTCTATTTTCTTTGCACCGTCGACGCACAGTTGAGCGTGATCGGCAGCATGTTCCGGGGTGAGAGGAAATTGCAGTTGAAGGGTAATTTCGGTCATGCTCGGTTGCTCGCTAGGTAATGGCCGTGATCATAGCACGACACCTATTCAAGCGGTTATACGATACATTGCAGGCTTGCAATGTGCAGGTGGGGGCTCGACTTTTTGTGGGCTTAGAGCGGTCGCGAACGGTGCCAGACATTGCTAAACATTGCGACGGAAGACAGCTCGAACTATTGAGCCGTCTTCCGTCATTATTGCTTTCGTTGCCAGACTTACATCGCTTCTTTCTGAGGCCAGTTGTGCGCTGGTTCCAGTCTTTCCACTTCGCTGGGTAATTTTTTCATTAAGGGGAATGCGATAACGTCTCTGATGCATGGTGAATCAGTCAGCAGCATTGCCAGACGGTCGATTCCAAGTCCGATGCCCATTGTGGGAGGCATGCCGTATTCCATGGCGGTAAGGAATTCCACGTCTACGGGTCGCATCTCTTCATCGCCAGCCGAGTGTTTCTCTGCTTGAATCTCGAAACGCTTGCGCTGTTCCAGTGGATCGTTGAGTTCGCTGCATCCGTTTACATATTCCATGCCGATGATGAACAGTTCGAATCTCTCAACGAGACCTTTCTTGTGGCGATGTTTTTGTTGAACCCAGGATACTTCTTCCGGATAATCGGTAATGAATGTCGGCTGTATTAAAGAGGGTTCAACCTTCTTCGCGAAGATGCGGTAGATGACTTCGCCTGCCGCTGTTTCGTCTCCCGCCAGGTCAACGCCGACGGCGTTGGCAATGGAGATTGCTTCGTCCAGGGTAGTTTCTTCTGTAACAACTACTCCGAGGTGTTCTTCGATCGCTTGAAACAGAGTAATCCGTTTCCATGCGCCCGAAAAATCCAGTTCCATCCCTTGATAGTTTATTTTTAGCGAACCACACACGCTCACGATTGCATGTTTCAGCATTTGCTCAGTGAAGTCCATCATGCGGTTATAGTCGCCGTAGGCTTCATAGAGTTCCATCATTGTGAATTCCGGATTGTGCCTGGTGCTTAGACCTTCATTGCGAAAGATGCGACCGATTTCGTAGACACGCTCAAAACCACTAACTATAAGTCGTTTGAGATGCATCTCAGTGGCGATACGAAGATAGAAATCGGCACTCAATGCATTGTGATGGGTAACGAAAGGACGAGCCTCTGCACCGCTGGCATCGCTATGTAATACTGGCGTTTCTACTTCCATAAAGTCTTTGCGATCGAGGAACTCACGCAAAACGCGAACCAGTAGCGATCGTTTTTTCATTGTCTCTTTAGCTGCGGGATTCAACATGAAATCCAGGTAGCGCTGACGATATTTTCTGTCGGGGCTTACGGTCTCGGTCCATGAATCTGGCAACGGCTGAAGCGATTTGGAGAGCACGCTGTAGTCATTTACTAAAAGTGATAGCTCGCCTGATTTGCTGCGTCCCAACTTCCCGCTTACGCCAATTATATCGCCTCGGTCCAGGAGCTTTAGCTGCTTTACCGCTGCTGCATCCACGGATGAGGGATCAAAAATCAATTGTAATTTGCCCGACTGATCTTCGATGTCTACAAACTTCCAGGAGAATCGTTGAGCAGTGATGCGCCCGCAAACTTTGACCGTGGTGCCGTCTGCTTCAAGAGAAGCGGCCTGGTCCTGTTTTAAATCAGCGATCATGTGCGTTCTGGCATAGTCATGCGCGTAGGGGTTGATTCCTTCGGCTTTTAGTTGTCTTAGTTTGCGAAGGCGCTCCGAATGAAGACCGTTTTGTTCTCTGGACATAGCGTGACCCCCTGCTGAGATTGATTAATTACTCAGTGCACTGACCCCTTGTGCATCCCTTGCATCCCGTTCATTTGGTGTTTGACGTGCCGGACTCTCACCCGGAAAGCCCGGCAGCGCAACACCTACCACTTAACAGTCCTTAGCTTTGAACACCATTGCGACGTGCAGCGAGTCCTGCTTTAACCATCAGCTGTTGTTTGGCGACGAGGGCGTTCTCTTTCTGGGCGGCTAATGCCATTTTAACCATTAGCTGCTGTTTGCCGATGAGTGCTGTCTGTTCGTTGTTGTTGTTGTTGATTTCGATATTCATGGTCCTGTTCTCCCTTCCTAATTTGCTTACTCAATTGTTGTTGTGAAAAAAAAATTGTGATCGGTGCGTGTGTGAACCGCATTAACCCTTCGTTTGTCGGTCCTTGTTCCTGGCTTATTTAGAAGTTCGGAATTTTTGAGAGGACAAAATCTCGTTGTTCTTGCGAAAGGTCTTTTAGGAGATTGTCCGGTGAGAGGCTGTCTCCCTCGAATGCACAGCCTATAGTCAGGCTTGGATTCTCACCTTGTTGTATCCTTCGGACCTGTTCTTCGAACCCCGGGATGCACAGTTTTGAGAGGGGGCATGTGATGCATGGCGTTCTGTCGCGGCTTGCGGGCAGGTATTTCGCTTCGCTTATGCAGTACTCTTCGAACTCTGGCCCGTTGTATATTTGTGTTGGATCGACATTGTATTGAAATTCGCTCATTTTCCGGCTCCTCCCTCATCCCCTTTTGCACTCTCTGCGCCACTATTTCCCTTTCGTAGCGCTGTGCTTTTCGCGTTGTGTCTCGCGTTGCCTTGTGATATTTACTTTAGTTTGGTGAACGTCTTTTCGATATGTGCTCATGGACAGAGATGTGTTGCGCACTTTGACCTCGAACACTGTGGAAAGATGCAGTGACCGGAGGAAGCCCGGAAACGCCCGCGAATAGATGCTCAGAGATGATGTTCTTCACCTGCGAATTCGTTGGATGCAGCATCAAGCTTTGGACCTTGCTTGCCGATGATATGTCGGGTGTTTGGCTAGATTCTGACCAACTTGTGAACTCGTCAGTGTGCCATTCCTTTTGAAACAACGCTTGCACTGCTTTTGACCGGGCTTCTGCAATCGCCGCAAATATAGCGGCTAAAGGGCTCTTTGGTTCAGCCGTGGCAGGCGAGAAACGCGCTCTATCAGGGTTGCAAACACGAGGTCCGCACAGCGTTCGAGCCCACAGCCACACCATTGTGATACACGCCGAGCGGAGTTGGTGTGTGTGGTGCCTGCTGCTCCCGTCCATGCCTTCGAGCATCTACACCCAAAGATGGTCTTCTGCTGTTTTTGCGCAGCCCCGGCCAGGGAAGGGAATTTCGTTGCTGCACTTGCGTCTTTGGACACAATTTGTGAACAAACGCAACGCTTGCGACTTAACAGCGTTGCTGATAACGGTCTTTGGAGAAACCGCAAGAGAGCTGAAAACCCGGTGACGAGAGTTTGAAGATTTCGATCTAACTATGTGGCGAAGGGCTTTCGATCAAAGCCTGTAATGGACCTGCCTCACCATACGGCTGGACAGACTGATTCCACCAGCCTCTAGTGCCCGCACACCGGTGACTATCCCGGTCCACTTCCCAGCCTCCACAGCACCGCGGAGTACCCGGTCGGACAATGTATAATTCTCAGGACGAGTTGGCAGCAAAAAGCCATATTCGAAACCACTTAATGCTGCTGCACCAGCCCAAGTTGCCGTGCGTTGACTCATGAACCGCATGCTTTCAGATGTTCCCAGTCTCAGTCCGGTGCTGAGCAAACATGAGTTAAAGTGTTGAAGTGACAGTAGGGCCGCCGCTGCTCCGCATCCATGACCAAGCTGTTGGACCCCCCACCTCATGGATCCGATTTCATATCTTTCTGGAGGGGTTACGAGTTCGACTGATGTATTGGTAACAAGTTGAACCGCCCCTTTAATGGGTTCCAGGGCGGTATAGGCGGCAGCTCTGGCAAAGGTTTCTAACGGACTGCTGCCCTCCTTCTCCGGGAGTAACCCATGAGTTAGATGCTCAGTCATTTCGGGACGATCTGTCATATCAATTTACCCCACCCCCGGACTGGATAGATAATAGTTAGGCTCTATGGATCACAGATGGAGTTCTTATGGATAATTCGTGGAGATGAACCGTCATCTAAATTGACCACATGCCGCTCTTCGAACTACAAATACTCGAGGAGGAGCTGTATTTTGGCATTAAGTTCACCAGGAGCCCCCTAAACTTCCTGAAAAACTTGTCATGAATGCATTGCAGATCAAACAAGATACGAATCTGCAGGGGGATAAGTAAAATGAACCAACTTCAAGATTCCGGCAAGACCAGCACTCTTTCACTCGATACGAACATAGCCGGTCTCCTGTGTTATGTACCGTTCGCTTTTATAAACGTCGCCTTCTCCATACTGTGGTTGGCTACGGAATCACAAGGCAATCGCTCGTTGCGTTTTCACGCAATGCAAGGTCTTTGTCTTGCCGGGGCCGCTGTTGCAGCGGGTGTGGTTATATCGGTGTGCTCTGTGGTTCTGATACCATTGGGCGCCTGGCACATCGTTCATGGATTGTACACGCTTGACTCATTAGCATTTCTGGTTGCGTCAATTATGGGAATGATTCACGCTTACAATGGTATCGACTACAAACTCCCGTACATTGGCGACTTTGTAAAGAAGCGATTGTGCTAAGCCTTCAACAAGGCTATCAAAGCGAATTGTGGTGCTGTCTTCGGCACTTAAACAGAAAGCAAAGGCGGAAGAGGTTTCTCTTCCGCCCTTTTTCACACACGACGCACCAATGAAGACTTTATGATGTGCAAGAGAAAGGACGCACTGATTGAATTGGGAGGTTGACTCACCGAAGATCAGTGCGGAGGGAGGCCGCCCTGTATCTCTAGTGAAAACAGTCGGGTTCACTGTCTGAATAAATTCTAGACGCTGACAATAGCAAAATCATAGCGTTCTTGGCTTGTTGATTAAAAAGTACGCAGACCCGGCAGAAAAGTATACTGAGCCCGGGGATTGTGTTGAATAAATCATTCTCAGTTGAGCACGCTATATCAAATCGTGGAGTCGTTCATGGTGCTAATACGCTTGGAAGTAACCTGTACAGCGGCGAGAGTTCTACGAGGTGGTGCAAGTAGCTGGTTCCTTCCGGTGTGACCGCCGAAGAGCTTGCCGTTTTCGCACTTACCGGACCGGCTCGGGTATTGGCTCGTCTGGCCAAGCGAACGGAATTCTACCCGTATCCCACCTGGTGCGATCGTGATAGAAAGTCCGTTTTTTCGCAGGCAGACGTGGATGCGATCAAGGCGGAGCCGCTTACTCATTCGGCGGTTGAATTGTGGAAGAAAGACAGACGCTAACATTGCCACCATCGCATAACGCACCACTGCTGTCGGCGCAGAATTCCCGCACTGGCGGGGGTAAATTCGCGAACGCCTTGAGGAGGCGTGCCATACCACGCTATTAGTGAAAACCGGTGCCCTCGTCAGCGGAGACGTTGTTAAAATCCGGAATCAGCCTGGGGCCTCTTCGGAGGAGCTTCTTGCTTTGGCGGCGGGTTAGCGGCTTCGTCTTGCTGACGCATATAAGGCGTTGGCTTAACTTCTTTTCGTGCCTCTTTCTGTTCCAATTTTGACTGCAGATACACCATTCTCTGATTCATTTTGGTCATATCATAGTCTTTGGGTGCGCAACGAACCGCATTTTCGTACTCCTTAAGAGCCGATGAAACGTGCTTTTCCTCGTCGAAGATACTTGCCAGTGCAAGGTGGGTATCAAAGCTGTCTGGATCTTCTTTCAGCGCATACAACCAGTGATCAATGGCACCCTGGTGATCGCCTCGTTTGTAGAGGCACTGACCATAGTTGTAATAAACCTCCACCCAGTTAACCCCGCGGATGGTTGATTCTATGATCTGTTTGTACTCGTCAATTGCGTCGTTATAAGAACCCTGTTTTACATAAATTCGCGCGAGCGCTTCCCATGCTTCGGTGTATTTCCATGGGCGAGACCCCAGCGCGGTGCGATAGGCTTCAGCCGCATACCCTAGATCATCCAGCTTTTCCAGCAGTTCTCCCATTGCGTAAGAAGTGCGGGGCATCTCAGCGTACCCGGCTTCACCCTGCGCTTTGTTAACCTCCGAACGTGCCTGATCCAATTCACCAATAGCCATATAGCATTCCGCCAGATCGACGTGGGCATTAGGAGCTTTTTCGGTGGTTTGCTTTAGATGGTCTTTAATAGCTTCGATGGCTTTAGCATATTTGCGCTGAGCCTTCATGGCGAGGCCGTAGTACAACTGCGCTTGTGGATTATAGTGATTTCGCGAAAAGTAAACTGCCTGAAGGAAATTGTCGCCTGCGCCTTCGTAGTCCTTTATCTTCATTTTCCGCATTCCTTCTTTGAAGTTCAGCTCGGAAGGTTCAACGGTGGCTTTGTCATTGCGGGCGCGGGCTGGCGATAAGCTTATAAAGCTTGCGACAAGCAGTAAAGATAGGGCTAGATAAGTGCTGCGCCGGGTGCACGATCTTTTCGACATAATGTACCTTCGTCAATCCAACTCTCGTTCTATTCTTATACTTACCAGACCCGAAAGATAAATCAATGCTGTTGCTGCTAGATAAAGCAAAATTGCCTGCCCCGAATTGATTGCCGGAACACTGGTGACATAAGAAGACATCGAATTCCACCCCCAGAGTATGCAAAAAACCGGCAATATTATCAGGAGCCCGATTAGACCCATGCTCAGGATCGTGAAGAATATTGCTGCACCAATGGGATCTGCCGGAAAAGAGGCTTTCACTGTTAAGTCTCTCCTGCCAGGATTTTTCTAAAGGCTTCCTCGTCTAATACTGTTATACCTAATTCTTGTGCTTTCTGGAATTTTGAGCCGGGATTTGCGCCTACCACTACGTAATCCGTTTTCTTGGATACCGAGCTGGTTGGTTTGCCACCGCGAGCCTTAATTTGTTTCTCCGCATCCGACCGCTCCATGGAGAGCGTGCCCGTAATTACGAAAGTTTTTCCGGCCAGTGTTTGTTCAAACTGTGGTCCGCGTTCGTCGGCGTCTGCTTGTAATTTAATTCCTCTCTCTTCCAGACGCCTGATTAAGGCAATGTTGTCCGGGTCGCTCAGAAACTGAACAATGGCTGCCGCAATTTGAGGACCAACCCCCTCTATCTTTTCCAGCGCCGTCAGCTCTGCGTTCATCACCGCTTCCAGCCCGCCGAAATGCTCAGCCAATATCTCGGACATTCGGGAGCCTACGTGCCTGATGCCCAATGCATGAATCAGGCACGCCTGTGGACGTGTCCGCGATGCATTTATTGCGTTGATCAGTTTCTCTGCCGATTTTTTCCCCATGCGCTCAAGCGACATGAGTTTCTCCTCGGTCAGCATGTAGAGGTCGGAAGTGTCTGTCACAAAGCCGGTTTCCACCAGTTGTTTTACTATTACTTCGCCTAATCCATCTATGTCCATGGCGTCGCGACTGACCCAGTGGGAAAGGCGGCGCTTTACACGGGCAGGGCAGGAGTAGTTCGTGCATTTCAATGCAACTTCGTTGGCAAGTCGTTCCAGCGTACCGCTGCAGATCGGGCACCCTTCCGGTTCATGAATGGGTATGGAGGAGGCCGGGCGCTTTTCGTGTATTACGCGTAGAACTTCGGGAATAATTTCCGCGGCCTTTCTTATCACCACCGTATCTCCGACGCGCACATCGAGGCGGCGAACCTGGTCGAAGTTGTGCAGGGTAGCTCTCCGCACAGTGCTCCCGGCCAATTTTACGGGTCTCAGGCATGCTACAGGAGTTACGGTTCCAATGCGCCCCACATCGAATTCCACGTCTTCCACCACCGTTTCAACCTCATCGGGCGGATACTTGAATGCTACGGCCCAGCGTGGGCTGTGCGCGGTGGTTCCAAGTTGATCCCACAATTTGCGGTTGTTGACTTTAATAACAACGCCATCGGTTTGGTAGTCCAATCCGTGACGCTTCTCATCCCAGTCTGCGCAGAACTGCTTTACCTCGTCAATGCCCTGAGCAGCTGCGCGATTGGCATTGACTGGTAGTCCCAGACCCTCTAGCAGCTCCATTGCGGCCTGGTGCGTATCAGGATCTTTCAATACGGGGTCGGTTACGTAAATTCCATAAGTCCACAGTGCCAGTTTTCGCTTGGCAGTCACACGCGGATCTTTTTGACGAAGGCTGCCTGCTGCAGCATTACGCGGATTCGCGAACGTTTGATCGCCATCCTCCTCCAGTGAGCTGTTGAGCTGATTGAAGTTGGAAATCGGCATGTAAACCTCACCGCGCACTTCCACCATCTTCGGAACAGTAAACCCTTCTTTCGGTTTGAGTTCTCGAGGGAGACCGGCGACTGTGCGGAGGTTGAGCGTAACATCCTCCCCTGTTTCGCCATTGCCGCGGGTTGCACCTTCCACGAATTTTCCGTCTTTATAAGTAATGGCAATGGAAAGTCCGTCTATCTTCAGTTCGCAAACGAACTCAATTTGTGCGCTTTCGCCCGGAGGTAAATCGAGTTGGCGTAAAAGTCGTTCGTTCCACCGATCCAGATCGTCGTTGCCCATCGCATTAGCAAGGCTTAGCAACGGAACGCGATGTTTGATTTGTTTGAAGTCCGTGCTTGGCTGATAACCCACTTTCTGCGTGGGGCTTGTGGGCGTCATCAGGTCGGGATAGAGTTGCTCAAGTTCTTGTAGCTCCCGATACATCCGGTCAAAATCCGTGTCACTTAACTCTGGACGGTCCAGAACATAGTACAAGAATCGATGGTGCTCTATCTCTCTTCGGAGTTCTTCCGTTCTTTCGACAGCTTTTTCTCGATCGAGTACAAGTTGATCAGTCATTTCACACCCTGCCTGTTCTGCTACATGCTACAGAATCGTAATTCTATCGCTTGATCGAGACCGGGTAAGTTGGTTCGCAGTCGAAAAATTATAGTCTTTTGAGTTTTAAACGAAAGAAGAGGGCTTCGCAATCTTAAAGGTGAAGAACATTCTTGACTTCGGTCGGGTACTGACGGAAAGGCAGGGTTTGGAAGAGAAGCCATGCGTGCAGGAGATCTCGGGCGCTCCCCGGGGACAGCAACTCTTTTCAACCGGGCGATCAGTTGCTCAATGGCTAACGGTAGCGTCGGTCGCAATAGTGCGAGGGGGGTGACTAGAAGTCGTTGGGGGAAAATCAGGACTATGAGACATATTTGGATCAAAACGAACCTGCTAACCCTCTGGCTGCTTACGTGTGTACTTCCGGTCAGCGGCGGGCAAGAATCTGAAATTGATTCGTTTCCTGACTTTCTGCAAACTGATGCAGGAGCGGCGCTTCCCCGGGGCGGCAATATGTTCTGCGGCCCGGTAGCGGCTTCTAATTCTCTAATGTGGCTGCGTGATCGAGGCTATTCTCGATTAGCACCGAATACAGGGGATGCCAGGGCCGACCAGTTAGCGGTTATTCAAGAGCTTGCCGAACCACCGTTCATGAACACTGCCGCAAAGGATGGCACAACCCCCGGGCCCTTTCTCAGGGGAATCCGCAACTTTATAACTGCCAAGGGCTATCAGACTCGACGCCTCGAATATCGAGGTCTGGAATCAGTACGCGTTGCAGGCGTCCAAACGTATGAGGTTCCCCCGGATATGAGTTTCATGTGCTCAGGCCGTACCGGTAATGCTTGTGGCTGGTTACATGTGCAGTATGGCAATTTCGTCGGTAACTTACAGGAATTTCAATGTGTCAGCGCGCATTGGTTGACCCTTGTGGGATTTGGAGAAGACTCGCAACGTCGTCGATTCCTCATCGTGCATGATTCTTCCCCGCGTGCGGGTAAAGGTTTCGCCCACAATTATCTTCATCTGCAAGCTATAAAGGAAGCAACCATAGTCGCAAAAAGGTATACGCATTCTGCGGCCGGGTGTTGTCTCATTACTGACGGATTAGCGCTCAAGCACAATACGAAAGATGCACTTGTTGACGGGTGTGTTGTGCTGGAGTTGCAGTAGCGAGTCTGCGTCTTGGCCCGGTTGCAAACCAGAGCTTCTCGAATTGGTTTACAGCCACGACTGCAGTTTCCGTAACGGGATTGCCGCCAGCAAGAGATCGATCGGCTGCCGACCGCGTCACTTCCAACGGACTGTTCTGCAATAGCAGGGCGGCCCGGGACAATACCCGAAAATCGCTATAGTCCTTCTCTGCTCAAAATCACGCTATCTCCTTGTCCTGTTCCCGAGCAGATTGCAGCGGCACCGTATTTGGAGCCGCGACGTTCCATCTCTTTTGCCAGGGTCAACAGGAGTCGTGCACCGCTGGCACCGATCGGGTGTCCCAGCGCTACGGCGCCGCCATTTACATTGACGCGCTCGGGATCCACCTCGAGCATGCGGATTGACGTGAGTGCTACAGCCGAAAATGCCTCGTTAATTTCAAGTAGTTCCAGATCGTTGGGGGAAAGATTACATTTTGCCAGAGCCTTGCGAGTTGCAAGAGCCGGAGCCGTGGCCAGATACTGCACATCCTGTCCGAGCGATGCGTGCGCAAGGATTCTTGCCAGGGGCTTTAGTCCCAGGCTCTGAGCCTTTTCTTCACTCATTACCAACAAAGCGCAGGCACCGTCATTAATACCAGGTGCGTTTCCGGCGGTAACAGATCCACCCTCGTAGAACACCGGCTTAAGCTTGCGAAGAGATTCAATTGTCGTGTCTTCGCGGGGGGCTTCGTCGCGTTGCACAACCTCTTGCTTCCCGCCGCCAGCCGGCACCGTGGTTGGATTTATTTCTTGTGCAAAAACTTCCCTCGCGGCACAAGCTCGTTGGTGGCTGCGAAGAGCCCACTGGTCTTGATCTTCGCGAGAAACTGATAATTCCTCTGCGACCTTTGCACCGTGTACAGCCATGTGCACAGATGTCACAGGGCATTCTAACCCGTCAGTCAACATTGAATCTTTGAATTTTACATGGCCCATACGCTTGCCAAATCGGGCTGAATTCGCCTCGACCAGATAGGGCGCCTGACTCATCGATTCCATGCCGCCGGCAATCAAGAGGTCTCCGTCTCCCGCGCGAATTCTCAGATCTGCCAGAGTGACCGAGCGAATTCCGGAAGCGCATACTTTGTTGACTGTGGTCGATTCGCACGTAGTTGGCAATCCTGCCTTAATGAGGGCCTGACGAGAGGGGATCTGTCCGCAACCTGCTTGTATAACCTGGCCGAGAATCACCTCGTTGACATCTTCTCCCTTTATGCCATGCCGTGAGACCAGCTCCTTAATTAACGGGTACATCAGGTCGACGGCGGAAAGTTTGCTCAGTATGCCACCGAGTTTGCCGAATGGCGTTCTAAGACCGTCCACAATTACCGTACTACTCATTTGAGATAACCCCTCCAAGGGTACTTGTCTTTGTAAACGCTCACCGGAAGTCGCCCTCTATGAACCGACGCTGACTCGCCGAGTCCTCTATTGAGGCGGAGCCTGAATAAGACCGGAGCGACTTTTCTTGAGTCGGGTGAGTGTTGGCTCAAGTTTCAATCCTAACTTTAATGACAACGAAACCACCCGTTCTTTCGAATTGTTCAAGCATCCAAAGCTGTGCCGAGGCTGGAAACGCCTAATTTGGGAGCAGTGTGTTCACGGGAAGTTGGTACGTCGGGGGTGGACGAGCGCTGTGGCGTGATGGCGTGAGCACACTGTCGATCTCCTCGTCAATCAGCAAACGCAGAAGCATGTAAAATAGCAGCTGGGACTCAAAGATCACTCCGGGGAGGCTTTAAAATCACCAACCGGCCAAGCATGAGTTCCTGGTTGGGGACATTACCAAAGGCGCTTCTCCGGGTGGTCCAAAATTCCGGGTAAAAGCGATGGATTCAGGGAATATTAGAGCGGTAACGGAGCAGGCGCGATGACAAGATCTTTTAAGGATCAAGAAGACCCGGAACCAAAGACCCGCCAGCCAGGCTGGCAGTCCAAGCTCGACAAGCTGACTTCCTTCGGGCGCTATAGTTCAGACGACGATCTGGCTGTGGAGCCCGTGAAAATTGACCCGGGCAAGCGGCTTGTGTCCCTGATCATTGATTCGGGCGTGGCTTACGGTTTGGGAATAGCTGTGAGCTTCATTCCGCTTATGAAGGAGATATTGGGCACTCACCTGATTTTTATCTTCTATCTCGTTATCCGCGACGCACTGTTCCAGGGCCGCGGTGTTGGCAAAAATTTGATGGGATTACAAGTGGTGGACCTTAAAACCGGTCGCCCCGCAAACCTGATTACATCGGTCAAGCGCAATATCGTTATTTTCGGTCCAACACTGTTGGTATCAGTGGTGTCTACCGTTCTGCGGGTGATACCCACAGGGGTGGTCGATCAATATGTACCGGGTTTCAGCACTCTGGTTAACCAATCGGCATTTACTGTCATCCAGGTGATTGGAACGGTGTACACCCTCATCGTCATCCCTTACGAGATTTACCGAGCGTACACTCGCGACGATGGAATGCGGTGGGGAGATCAGTTCGCTGGCACGACCATCGTTGAAGCTCCCATGGACTTCAGCCGACTGGTGTAAATTGCCCGTCCCCGGCGGGGCACTTCAGCGTAAAGATTTGACGGAATTTGGGTTACAACGCCGACAGAGCCCCGGGTCCATGCTATCTTTATGCAGTTCAAAATCACGCCTGCCTGCTTGTGCGGGAGAGGGTGCTTCGCTTTTACGAAAGGGCGCTCATTCGGGTTTGCAAGTATGACCGAAAAAACAGCATATTTCCGGGGACCGCTTTCTACTTTCTCAACTCAATTAGCTGTGCAGCTGCTGCAGGACGGATGGAGTCTGCACATCCCCTCGAAGTCTGCCCTTAACTTCTCGCTTTCTCCGTTAGACCTGCGTTCTTCGATTCACTCAACGTTGGCACGGGCGATAGGAAAGAAAGGGCGGAGCAGAGAACTGCTGGAACGCGTTCGATTACTTGAGCCTCAAGAAGTCGTTCGCGGCACCAAATACGATGTCATAATATTCTGCGGATTACCTGCTAACTTCGACGAAGCCAGGGTATCCAGAGCGCCTTGGGCGGCGGAAGAACTGCCTGAAGTTTGCCGGCGATTGAAAGATGTTCCCGTGGTGATTCTTTCATCTCTCTGGTCTGCAATCCAAGATGATGGAGTGGTGCCCGAAGAGATTGAATTTGCTCGGCGCAAGCCATTGAGCCATTTTGAAGGGGTTTGCCAGCAGTATGAACTCAAACTTTTGAGCGGATTGGAGCATCAGGAATCGCTCTGGTACCTGCTTCGACTTCCGTTAATCACGCCAAACCTTGGCGACGGTGCTTCGCTTAATTTCTCAGGAATGGGCAACTTATTCTCTAAGGTTGCTGATGCTTCTGCTGCTGACCGCGTTTTGCGCCTGTCATACAATCCCGATGGTACACTCTGGATGTTGCCGGCAGACGTTGCGGCATCGTTGACCGCGGCATTTATCGAAGATCCGGCCCGCCCTCGTATTTGCAATCTGGTATCAACGCGATCCACCCTGAACCAGGAGTGGCTGCAGCATTTATCCAGTGCTGCCGGTTTTGAACGGGTTGAATGGACCGACCATGATTCATTGAATCTGTCCGGTCCCTTGCCTGCAATGTTGCGCGATAATGTTCAGGTTAAAACTCGTAATTTATTTGAAGTTATGGGGCGACACCGGCACACTCCGGTCTCCATGGATGCTGCCTATTTTGAGCGCGTTTTCAAATTCGGCGAAAGTGTAAACTGGGGATCTCCGAGAACTGAACACTATAAATCTTTGTTCTCGGAGGAGCTGGCTTCCAGCTATTTCACTGAGTACCTGCCTTCAGTCGCCAATGATGCAGTGGTCAGTCGCGTCGCCAAATTCCAGGGTGGTCTTGCCTTTCATATAGAAGGATTCGGAAGCTGCTCGTGGGTTGCCAAGACAGTAGACGGCAATTTAACTGTTCACCCGTATGATCCGTTGGACGATTCTCCGTCTGTGCGATTTATGTTCACACCCGGTGGATTCGTGCGTTTATTGAAACGCGAGATGCTCTTTGAACAGGCGTTATTAAGCCGAGATTTGCAGGCACAGGGAAAAGGCATCGAACTTGTGAAGGCTTGCGATCTTATTCGTAAGATACTCAAAGAGAACACCTTTGAAGTGAGGAGCGATACTGCAATGCAGCAAACGAAACTACAAATCTTGCAAAAGGCAGGAAAGGAGTAGCATTCAGCATGCGTATAGGAAATGATATTACGGAGCTGTTCGGTAACACTCCGCTGGTTAAGCTAAATAAGATGGTTGCAGGCATAGATGCAACTATTGCTGCCAAACTCGAATTCTATAATCCACTGGGCTCGGTGAAAGACAGAATTGGCGTGGCGATGGTCAACGAAGCGGAGAAAGACGGACTGATTAAACGTGGCGAAACCACTCTGGTTGAACCAACTTCAGGCAATACCGGTATCGCTTTAGCGTTTGTTGCCGCAGCCAGAGGATACAAACTCATTCTCACCATGCCCGATACAATGTCGCTGGAACGACGGAAACTATTGTGTGGTCTGGGCGCAGAGCTGGCCCTCACTCCCGGCGCAGAGGGGATGCGCGGCGCCATCAATAGAGCGACCGAGATCCTGAACAATACGCGCAACTCGTATATGCCACAACAGTTCAATAACCCGGCTAATCCCAAAGTGCACCGTGAAACCACGGCAGAGGAAATCTGGCGTGATACAGACGGTAAAATCGACATCTTCGTTTCCGGTGTTGGAACGGGGGGAACGATAACCGGTGTAGGACATGTGTTGAAGCAGCGAAAACCTTCCGTCAGAATTGTAGCGGTGGAGCCGACCGATAGCCCCGTTATCTCGCAGAGTCTGGCCGGGCAGGAGCTTAAACCCGGGGCCCACAAAATACAGGGCATTGGTGCGGGGTTCATTCCATCCGTCCTTGATATGTCGGTTATTGATGAAGTGGTTCAAGTCACGAACGATCAGTCTGTGGAATACGGGCGACGATTGGCCCGCGAAGAAGGATTGTTGGCTGGTATTAGCAGCGGTGCCGCTGTTTACGCCGCGGCTCTGGTAGCTTCCCGACCCGAGAATAAGGGCAAGTTAGTAGTATGTGTGTTGCCGTCTACCGGTGAACGATACCTGTCTACTGTTTTGTTTGCCGATGTAGCTGCACCTGAACTGGCAACGAGTAAGTTATGACATGTCGGCGCCGAAAGCCGACATTCAGCATGAAGCAGTTCTACTGATCGGTCCCTATCGATCGGGTAAGACTCGACGGATATTGCGACAGGCACTGGAACTCAAGTCTAGAGAGCCTCTGTCGGAAGTAGTGATTGTAGTGCCATCAGCGCGGTACGCAAATTTGATGCGTCGTCGGTTGCTGGACGAATTGGACTCGATACCGAAGGAGCTACGCCCTCCGGGGATCTTCGGGTTGAAGATTTTGCCGTTTTATGAGATTTGTCGTTCGATATTGAGACCAGTCGGAATTGAGTGCCGCCAATTGCCCGAGGAGTTGCGCGGTGTGCTGATGAAGAGCATTTTAACCGCTTTAGCCAATGACGGTGGAGGCAAAGCTCTGGCTCCTATTGCTCACTTTCAAGGGACGGTACCCTCCGTAGTGGAGCTAGTGGATGAGCTGCAACGCGCGGGGCTTAGCCCGCAAGAAGTGATGGATCGATTGGAGTTATCCGCCTCGACGGATTCTCTCTTTTACGAACTGGCGGTGGTTTATCGAAGGTACTGGGAAAAGTGCGGCGAGCTGCGAGTATTTGATCTCAAACAGATTGCACTTGCTGCGCGAGAATTGCTCTATGCCGGAGAAGCAGCCCCTGACGCTAAAAGCGAAAATGATGATACTGATGGTGGTGCGGCTCTGGTGATCAGTGCCTCTGTCGCAGTTGCGGTGGAAAGCACTGCACAAGGGGTGGTCGACAGTGTGTTCGTCGAAACTGCGGCGGTGGCCCCCCCCCGGGACCGCGGGCATCTTGCCCGCCAAAGCACGGGCAGCGCCGAAGAATATGCGTTAGCGCCTCTTCTCACCGGGCGCTTGCCACCTCACATTGTCGATTCCGTCGGTGGCTACCCGTTACCGATTCTATCGGATGCAAATGGCGATCCTTACCCGATCACAGCTCCGGCGAGTCTTCCTCTGCCTGAGATGGAAGGCTTTTTGCGGGGGGCGCGACGGCGCCGTTGTGATTCAGTCTTATACGATCTGCTGCTCATCGATGGTTTTGATCGTATAAGTCATCTTCAGGCGCAACTCTTCGGCGGGCTTGCTAAGCATGCGCGGTCAACCATTATTTCTTTCGACTTCATTCAGCCCGATCCATCCGAAAGATCCGACGAAATACGAAATCCTGCCACTGGAGCCCCGGACCGTGTAAATCGAACCCTCGACGAAACTAACCGAAGCAATTGTGATAACTCGGCACTGTGCGATGCCGACAGCTCTAACTCTAATCTAGCGGGGGCGGAGTCATCATTCTCCGACAACGCCGGCAGTACCGTCTCTTCGACGTTGTCTCAGAGCTACGAAGACTACCAGTGGAAAGCCTCGAGCTATCGAGAACTGCTCACCTGCATCGAGGCGAAGATCGAAACAGTTTCGCCTGTGGTGCGAACTACTCCAGAGATTGAATGCTTCTCTTGCTTAGATCGTTTTGTCGAAATGCGCGAAATCGCACGTCGCTGCAAGGAAGCTGTCGTTTTGCGCAATATTGATCCATCTGAAATTCTGGTAGTGGCACGTTCCATTGAAAGTTATGCAGGGGCTATCGAAGCTGCGTTTGATGATGCGGGGCTGGATTACTTCATTGATGGCAGCATAAAGATATCTTCGCTGGCTCAATGGCATTTTGTTCGCCGGTTACTCTCTCTTCCATTGAATGACTTCAGTCGGCGCGAAGTCATCGACGTAGTGCGGAGTCCCTATTTCAATGGAGATCAGGCCGGACTTAGTTCTGAAATGCTGAGCAAACTCGATCGCAAGACGCATAAGATGGAAATGGTAAGTGGGCTTTGCGCATGGAAGAAGTTTTTTGAATTGTCCGAAGACATGTCCGACGAACGGATTGCGGTCTTCGGATTATTTGATATGTTGTTAGCGCTGCAGGCAGATGCTTCACTGGAGCGTCGAATCGCGCTTACAGAAGATATTCTCGAGCTGTTCATGAAGCTGCCTGCAAACGAGCGACATTCTCGTACCGTGAAAGCTCGGATGGAGAATGAGTTGCTTCGATCTCTGCGGCGTGCATTCAAGACGATGTTGATGCAAGAGTCAGTGCTGGAAAATCGAGGCGAAAGCGCAGAAGAGTTCATTCAACGGTTGATCAAGGTGATGGAAGCGGCGAGTTTTGCTCGTGCGATTCCGAAGAAAGGGGGCATTGTTGTATGTTCTGCCGACCTTGCTCCGAGCCGTTGCTTTGAAGAATTGTTTGTTGCCGGGATGGTGGAGGGTGATTTTCCCCGTCGAACCGTTGGGCGAGGATTTCTTGCCTCCGACCAAATCATGCGTTGGCTAAGTTATGGCATTGATCTACAGAATCCCAGAGCTGAGCCCGGGTTTGAGCGAGCGCTCTTTTATTCTTTGCTCGAGCGAGCCCGTAACAGAGTAGTTCTTTCGCTTCCTCAATTTGAAATTGACGGCGGCGAACCGGTGCCGTCGTTTTACCTGAAAGAGCTGGAAGAGACTCATAATATTCGTCTTGTGCGAGATCCGCTGTTCCTGCCTGCATTAATGCGGCCAGCCTCAGTTTCAGAGGCCCTCGCCGCCGCTACCTGGATTGGCGGTTTCAGCCATTGCGAGATCATGGGCAACAAACACCCTGCTTTGTACGGGCGCGTTCAGGAAATTCGTTCAGGATTCAACGCCACAATTTCAAGGATTACAGCAGAGCGTAATCAAGTTTATAACGCGTACCTTACTGATTTTGTGACGACCGGTGCTTTGAAAGTTCCACTACCTGAGGCCTGGACTGCCAGCAAGCTGAATAAGTTTGGACAGTGTCCTTTCCGCTTTTGGGTTGGGGAAATCCTGAAAATGGAACCGCGTGAAGAAGCTGAACCGGGGCTAACTAGCCTTGTTCGGGGGGAGATCTATCACAAGATTCTGGAGCAGTTTTTTGTTTCTTATCGTCAAATTATACAGGCGGATGAGAGCGGCGATTTGTCCGATTCTGAAGAACGCGAAGCTATTGTCACTGTATTGATTGAGCATGCATTTTCTGAGGGGCTGGCATTATTGCAAAAGAAGCCGCTCTTTGCTCCGGGACCCTGGTGGGAGCAAGAGAAGAAAGAGATGCTCTTTCGCATTACCAGATTCATCAAACGTGAATTGAAGCGAATTGCAGACGACCGCGATCGATTTGCGCCCGCCTTATTCGAAGTTGAGTTCGGAACAGCTTCTCCGACGGCCTGCCCTCCTTTGGTTCTTCAACTAAATGACGAAACTATAACTCTTCGCGGCACGGTGGATCGCATCGATTTGTTTGATGGACGCATTCCTTCTTCCTCTGCTCGGGCTGCCGTGCGGGTTGTGGACTATAAGACTGGTGGCAAATCGATCTCCCACAAAGATGCCTTGTCCGGCCGCAACATTCAAATTCCAATATATGCTCTGGCGGTGGAGCAAGCTATCTTGCCTGGCAGCTCCGTACTCAGCGGACTCTACATGAGTATCAGCCAGGGTAAGGCGACCGGAATTCTGACGTTTGATTCTGAAAAACACAGCTCACTTCTCACCCACACAGCGCGGCTAGTCGGTGATTTTGTTACCAGGATCAAACAAGGTGACTTCGTGCCGGCTCCGACCTCCCGTGAGGTGTGCACCCACTGCCCGCATCGTACTGCCTGTCGTGTCAAGGAGTTAAAGGGGTTTACGGAGGCCGAGAGCGATGCCCTTGACTGAAGAGCAGCTCGGAGCTGTTCAATCAATCGACAAGCATGTTCTAGTCTCTGCCGGTGCCGGCTCAGGTAAGACTTCCGTTCTGGTGGAACGTTTTCTGGAAGTATTACGCTGTCATCCTGAAGCTGGTGTGTCAGATGTAATCGCTGTGACATTTACTCGAAAAGCCGCCGAAGAAATGCGTACCAGACTCAAGGAGGGTTTGAAGAAACTTTCTACCAATGCGCAGGCAGAAGAAGATCGCGTGCGATGGAATCGTTGTCTGGTGGAGATCGAATCAGCAAGAATCGGTACTATTCATTCTTTGTGCGATCATCTGCTCAAGACTCGTTCGACCGAAGCTGCTGTCGATCCGAGATTTGAATTGCTTGATGATTTGGAGCGCGCACAACTTCTTGATGATAGTGTTCGCGAAGCAATTGCCGAGATGCTCGATGAACCGCCGCAGGGTTTTGAAGAGCTTCTGGATTTTCCACTGGAGCAAGTGAAGGAGATGCTCAAGCAGCTTCTGTCTTCATCCTTAAGATATGGCGAAGCGCGACAGGTATTTCGAGATAGCGCAAACGAACGCGTAGCGGCTGCCGAAGGAGCGTCTTCCGCTGTACGAAAGATGTATAGTGCGCCGGAGCATTTAGATCGCATCCGTGAGTTTGCAAGAACTTTCGTGCAAAAAACTTATCATGGTGCTGTGCGAAGTTTGTTGAGCCAAAGGCAATTTCAATTGAATGCACGGTACGTTTTAGACAATCCCTGGTCTGACAGAGGGAATATGCTTGCCGAGAGGCAAGAGGAGGTCTGCGCGCTTCTGGTCAGGTTGCTAGATTCCAAAGGCGCCGATCATGGTGCTCTTGAGCAGCTGGCAACATTTCCTCTAACAAGAGCAGGCGGAGAACACGGCACTACATTGAGAGGTGCGATCAAAGCGTTACGCAATGAGGCCAAGAAAGTCTCGGCCAAGCTCAAGCCGGAGTTGAATGAAACCGACGAGTTGGCTATTTCGGCCGTTGGTGCGCTCATAGAATTGGCAGACCGGGCACGGGCGGCTTATGAGCACGGGAAGCAACTCAATCAGAAGCTGGATTTTGATGACTTGATAACTCGTACTGCCGCACTGGTGGAGAGCTCCGATTCGCAAAGACCCATTTCAATGCCGAATATACGTGCGCTGTTAGTTGATGAATTTCAAGATACGAACAGCATCCAAGCTCGGATGCTGGCTTCGATTGCAGCGGGTAATCCAACCACCCGCCTGTTCCTGATCGGGGATGATAAACAGTCCATCTATAAATTTCAAGGAGCCGATGTTGGAACCTTCAACATGTGCAAAGGAATTATTGCTTCTCTTGCATCCTCGGGCAACACTTCTGCCAGTGAATTATCCACGCCGGCGCTGGATTGGCCTCAATTGCGAGGACTCGGTGAACTGCGCAGCCTGAGCTTTTCTTTCCGCAGCCATCCGGCGATAGTGGAATTCGTGAATGTGCTTTTCCATCGGCTGTTTGATGCTCAAGGAGACGCTGAGGCTCATCGTTCAAGGTTTCAGGCTTTGAATGCAGCCCGCGATGGCGATGATGACGGGCGACGCATAGAGATCATCACCTTCGCTCCGGCCGAGGAAAACACGGACAGCCCTGACGCTTCAGTTGAGAATCGCATGCCCCGGGTGCAGCCCTCTCTGGCACAGATGGAAGCCAGGCTGGTGGCCAAACATATAATCGATAAGATCAGGAGTGGTGAAACCAGCGTTCACGATAAGGAGCAAGGGCTAGAACGAAAAGTTCGTTATGGCGATTTTGCCATTTTGCTGCAAGCTAACGGCGATTTCGCCGTCATTGAGTCTGCCTTGGGTGAGGCCGGCATTCCGTATATCAGCTTTGCTGGTGCTGGATATCTCGATCGCCAGGAAATTCTGGATATGGAGAATCTGTTGAAGTGGTTGCTTGCTCCGCAGGATGGTCACGCTTTGTTAGCAGCATTGAGGTCGCCTGTTTTTGGAATTTCGGATGATGTTATTCATGATCTTAAGACGCGCACAGCTCAATCGTCATTGTGGTACATGCTTCGCCAGACCGCCAATGCCGAGCGTGATCCGGTGCTCCTTCGCTGCGTAACGCTTTTGCGTGATTGGCTATATCGGGCAGGTGAGTGTAGTGTAGAAGAACTGGTGCGAAATATTTTGACGCGCAGTGGAATCGATATAGTATTACCAGCGGTGCCGGGTGGAAAGCAGCGAGCGCGCAATTTATGGAAGTTTGTTAATCTGGCTGCGCGGCACAATCATCTAGGGCTGCGCGGGTTCTTGCTTGCCTTACAAGCTATGCGAGATAACGGCGTAAAAAATCTTACTGATGCCCCGCTCACATCTGATGATGCGGTGAAGATTATGACGGTACACAAATCCAAAGGTCTTGAATTTGGTGTAGTTATTTTGCCGCGTATGGCAAGGAAAGTGCATGGCCACGCGGGGCGATTGCTGTTTGGCAAAGAGTTCGGACTAGCTATAGACCCGACTAGAGATTCCGAGGAGACGAAGCCTGCATTCTTTCGCGCTGTGGATTCTTTTAATCGTGCGCTCGATGAAGAGGAGAAAAAGAGGCTTCTTTATGTTGCACTGACGCGGGCGCGAGATCATTTGGTATTGTTACTTCCGACAAAGTCCGCCACGAGCGTGTCATTTGCAAAATGGCTTCGAGATGGTTTGAGCCTCGAAGATCTCGAAGGGGTGCTCGATCAGCCGGTAGAGGGATCTGCTTCTTCGGGTGGTCGAACCTCACGCTTCACGCTGCGCAGCATGACTGAAGAAGATTTGCAGTATACCGCGGCCGAGTCGATTGGGGAATCCGAAGCACATCGAATCATTTCGGGGAGTATGTATGGCCCTCCCTCAAGCAACGCTGAGAATGGAACTCTTGCATCGCCAGGGGAAAGCACTTCTGTCGATGGCTCGTGTTTGATTGATACTTCCGGTGGTGGCAATGAATACCATGAACGGGAACTATTGTTACAGCAGGTAAATCTGGATCTCCTGGAGCCACTTTCCACTGGCGCCGGCGATATTGGTCCGGTTCCGTGGCAAGCTCTGGTTCGTACAACACCGTCTGTGGTGAATCCGTCAGTGCATGCGACCATTGTCGGCAGTTATTTTCACCTCTTGATGGATCGTCTGTCACAGTCTATGGAAATGGTAACTCGCGAGGTGATGCTCGACTTGCTTGTTCATCCTGAGGTGGGCGTCTTTCATGAAACCCTGCAGCAACAGCTCTTGAGTGAAGGCGAGAAGTTACTTGCTATTTTCGTGGCGAGTCCTTTAATTCAGCAAATGAAAACTGCCCGTCGTCGCATACATGAGACGTCTTATTTCACGACTCGAAACGGTCAACCTCAGGCAGAATGTCGCCCTGACTTATTGTTGGAAGATATCCAGGGAAACTGGAGCATAGTAGATTACAAAACCGATCACTTTCCTCTGCCAGAACTCGCGCGTCAGGCAAAGCAACATCGTGCGCAGCTGGTAGGGTATGCCGACGACTTTCAGAAAATCACAGGAATAGAGCCTCGCTCTTTTATTTACTTCGCGCAGCATGGGACTCTGCATGAGCTGGACTGTCTTCAACCAGTGCAATTGAAGTTGATATAGCCATCACAACTAAAACATTCAGAGTGATGAATCTGACAACACCGCTCGACCAACAATTTTCGGCTTTCCAATTACAATTACGAACCTGCCCAAGAAAATCCCAAGAGGTGTGGATCTTTCTTGCATTGAAAAATCATGGCGATTCCGCAATCGCCGAACATATAGTCGAGGTTATCTTCTGACGCGATTTGAAATATGTAGTCCATTTCTTCGCCGCATTCGGGACAATCCGGGTAGCCGGGATCTTGCAACCACATTGGCCAGCCGGCTAGTTTGTCAGATATAACATTGATCGACTCGTCTTTGTCAAAACCGGTGGCAAGATCGAAAAGATGCGTGCTTTCCTCTTCGTTGAGCAGCCCTTCAAAACGAAGATCGAGTTCCGATGAGGCCGGATAATCTGCTACTTCCTTCCATCCTGTAATGGTTTTCGATGGTAGCGGAATTTCTACCGGTGACTCTTCATACGCGCGTGACGAGCCTGTCGGTGTTACTACACGTGTGCGCTGAAATTTTCCAAACGGTGAAAACATATCCGCACCGGCTTCCTGGCAATAGGTGTCTTCTGTCGTGCAATAGAACACTTGTAAGAAACCGGTTGCAGGCCAGTACGAGCGACGATCTGGCATCTCAGACAGATTGAGCTGTAGGAATAATTGCAAGGGCTTGTTGCAGTAACCACAGGTTGGCCATTCTTCATCGGAATTGATCCATGCGATACCACTAAACTTTGAAGACGACTGCAAGGAATCGCCGCTCTCTATAATTGGAACAAACGCCGGACGTTTGTGCGCCGCTAATTTAGCAACAACTTCTGCTGTATCAATAGCAACTTCTGTCATCGTCATACATCCTCCAGCCGAATAGGAGAAATATACCCGGGTTTTGAAGCTGCTATGGCGATCTCAAAGACCAATCCGAACAAACTGATATGAGACGTGCGGACTTACCGTGTCGGGGTTTGACGCCCATCATGGGGGACAGGGGAGTTGAGGTAGTGCACCTAAGCCTGGATTCAATCTTCCGGCGGTGAGAGGAGGCGTTCTCTAAACCGCCGATTTCAATTAGTGCGATCTGGGCTCGTCTCACAGGAGCGTAGACGGGTACAATGCGTACAATGCACTTCTGGCACAAGATGACTGGAGAGCCAACGGAGGGCGTCATGAAACTGGCAGAGTTCGAAAGTGTAGCAGCCGAGTCAAACCTTATACAAACGTCAGCGATGCTGGACTTCTCGGACTACACTGTGACTCTGAGAGTGAGCGGTTGTAACTATGGCAAGGGTCAAGTAGACATGTATTGCAAAGTATTTTGCAAAGCACCGAATACTCCACAGCCTGTAATTCCGGCTATTCCACACCCGGCCGCCCGGCTTATGGAGTCTCCTTGCGAGATCGGTTGGACGACGAAGAACATCAGGGACGCATTGTTCCTGGTTACAAGAGATTGGCTTCAAGGAGATCTCATTTTCGACTCCATTACAGTAAAGAGTTCCAAATGTCCACTCAAACCAAAAGACTTAAAACAGTTAGTGATCGCGGCGTGGTGCGAGGTTTTGGGCAAGTCCATTCCTGGTGACTCCGAAATAAAGGCGAAGCTTGACGCGGAAAAGAAGGTACAAGACAATCGGCGTGCAGAGATTCTACAAGAATGGCGGCACAACTTCTCCGCGCAGAAATGGAACAAGTGGTTCTTCGAATTGAATGAACGATCCGGAGGATGCTATGCCGACAATGATTTGCCGGACTTCCGCCAGGTTGATTTGAGTGAAATAGACTTAGCCGGTGCATCCTTTTATGCCCTGGATTTTCAAAAAGCGAATTTTGAGAAGGCAAACCTGGCACGAACGAGATTTGATTATGGAAAGTGTGATCTTAGCGATGCAAGATTCTGCAACGCAAATTTGAAGAAGGCAATGATCTGGGCCACAGCATTGCGAGTCGATTTCACCGGGGCCTCACTGATTGATGTCTCTTTCTGCGGTACGCGGGCCTCAGGCGCGGTCTTCAAAGGCGCAGATTTGACTAATGGTCTTTTTCGTAATTGTGATATTAGGGGTGCGGACTTTTCCACGGCAAATCTTTCGGAAATTGTTTTTGAATACACCAAGTATGATGAAAAGACAATTTTTCCAAGCACATTCATGGACCGCATCGACACCATCGTGGACTCGCACGGAAGACCGGGTCTGATATGGACGGGAAAAGGTCCGCAACCAGTCAGCGCATTGCACTCTCAACAAATTGATCCTTCTCAACAAACGGCTCAACAGGTTGTCATCGAAGAAATCGATTTCGTCGGACTGGTAGCAAAAGTAAAGAATACCGTTGAGCAATCAAGATTTGACCAGACCATGAAGATGTTGAAGTCGCAGAAATTCCAACTTTTTTCAGAGGTTTCCGACCAATTCATTGCCGGGGTGATCAAGAGTCAAACTGATGCAAATCTGGTGTATTGTTGCCAGCTGTGTTCTAACGGCAACTTCTCATGTTCTACTCAAAATCTGCGAGCCTGCGGTGGTTTGCGTGGCGTACCGTGCAAACACCTCCTGGTACTCATACTCGGTTTGGCGAAAGCTGAGCAGATAGACCCGACTACCGTGTCGACTTGGATGGACGCGTCTATATCCAGGAAACCAACATGCGATACGGAGAGAACGACAGCAACATTTGTAAAATACGGCGGTGCTCAGTGCGGCGAAATTGACTGGCGCCCAATCGAAACTATTCCGGAAGATTACTATGCGTTTTGATCAGATTCCATAACTGGCGCTGAAGCCAACGTTCTCGACAGACAAGAAGCTAGAGAGTTCAGCGGCTCGTCAATCAAGTACCGGGACATGACCGAGTCGCTGGATTCTTATTTTACCCGACTTCCTGCTCAAGGAAAGGTCGCATCCGTAAGTCAGCCCCACATCCACAGATTCGCCGGTGCATTGGTCGGGGCTTGCTCCCGATGAATCACCGCACTAATACACCGCACCGCTGAACAAAAGAGTCATTAGTGACATAAGGGAATCGTGGCAGATCCGGCTTCCAATCATGCGCACAGACAGGCGAAATGATGAAATTCAAATTCTCGTTTATTAAGCTCGAGTAGTTGTAAAAGCTCCACCATATTAATTCTCACAACGAGCTTATCGCAGCATCTCTACCACGGAAATGCCGGGTAGTAACTCTGGTGCTCTTGTTTATGATACCTGTTATGACGTCACTTCGAGTATGCGAGATTGGCAGTTGAGCAGAATTCTTGCGGTTAGAAGCTTGGGAAAAACTGATTAAATCTTCGTCGTCCTCGAGGAGACCATTGCTACCCGGGGGTAGGTATATGATGGAGCGGAGGGGACTTATGGCTGCTAATATGCAACGACGGGGTGCTAACGGCAGTGCATACAGTCGCAGTCAGAAGAGGCTCTATTCTCAGATCCTGGCTTTGGATTTGGCATACGCGCTGCTGGCACCGATTCCATGTTTGGCACAGTCGTCGAGCAGCAACACAACGGCAGTTAACGCTGGAACTGCAACAAGCAGTCCAGTCACAAACTCTTCTACGAGCGCCAACACTCAAACAAGCAGTGTTGCACACAGTCAGACAGTAGCGCCGGGAACAACCATTATAGACTTTGGCACCTCTGCTGTCCTGAGCATTTCCGGCGATCTGACAAACTACGGTACTGTTTATGCAATCTCAACAAATCCGCTGGTGAGAACGGCCACAATTTCCGCGCAAAACATCTTCAACAATAACGGTGCCACTATTACCACCGTTATTCCTGCAGGAGGCTTACCAGGTATTGTCAATCCTGTTTTGAATCTCAGTCTTATCTTAAATGCTGTCCAAAACATAACAAATCTGGGCACCATATCTAGTGCTGCATCTTTAACCGCACAAGCTGGCGGCAACATAGTGAATGGAGCGTTTGGGCTGCCTGGCGTGCAACCAGCGATGACAGCCATGCATAATTTGAACCTGCAAGCGGCGACCATCACCAATTTCGGATTGCTTACAGGTATGCAGAACGTCAATCTGCAGGCAAACAGTATTGTTAATCAAAGCACTATTAGCGCTCAACTGGGGAATATCTCCGTGCTTACTGCCACGTTGGCCAACCACGGAATTATGCAGGCGCTCAATGGCAATCTTACGATTCAAAACTTGCCGGGTAGTAACCTATCCATCAATAATGAAGGAGGAGTTCTCCGCGCAAGCGGTGAGTTATCACTCTTTTCCGATGCCTACAGCCTGGTCAAGGACTTACTAAACGTCCCTGGTCTTTTTATCAGTGGTGGCTCCCTGGCGGGCGATAAGAGAATTTCCCTCACAGCAGCTGGTGATTTAACTGTGTCCGTAGATGACATTGCCGGCCCGGTGAACGTGTCTGCAGCGGCCGCAAACTTTGCCGTGAACAATGGCAGACACGGGCTCCAGCTAGAGAGCATGAACATCACGGGAGATCCGGATTTAGTGTATTTTGGAGCTGGTCCGTTTCTATCTGCCGGATTCGCGGCCGATGGAGGAATTGTACACATTGACACATCTTCTGATCCGGTCAATGGCTCCATCACCTTTACGGGCGACATAAACACTTCGCCGGTTACTGCTGGAGCAGGCGGTGCAGTAACCCTGAGAGCAGGAACCGCAATCACAACGCAAAATATCCTTTCGACAGGAAACGGAAATGGTAATGGTGGCACCATTGTTCTTTCGGCTCCGTCAGCTATAACTACTGGTTCAGTCCGAACCGATGGCGGCACGGCTGGCGGTAATGCCGGAGATGTTCTGATTACGTCAGGAGCCGTACTGACCGTCGCTAATGTATACACCACTGCATATACCCCGTCTAGCAAGTCCGGCAATATCTCACTGGTGGCTACTGGTTCCATAAACGCTGGAAGCCTGGAAGCAATTGGAGTCAACAATGCAAGTGGCGGTGGCATCGCACTCGACAGCAAATCAGCAACATTCAATCTGGCACAGCTCGTCACACGAAGCACGAACTACTCCTCTCCGGACAATACCGTTACCTACGGGCAAGGGTGGACTGGAACCGGAAAGTCGGGAACACTTACTTTCGCCAGCAGTGGCTCGTTGCTGGCGAACCCGGTGGTCTCTTTTAGCGCAGGATCTTCGATTTTGCTTGATGGCTCGAACGCCCTCGGCAGTCCGGCTATTGCACTGACGCTCGCTAACTCTAATGCCCTGCTTACTGTAAATACTAGCGGTACTGCCACAACTCCGGCAGGCAAAATCACTATCGGATCAGTGGCCGATTTGTCCATTACAAACACATTAGCCCGCGGCGCTTCCGGTGGTGTCGTTGCACTTTCGGCACCGTCCGGAAACGTGGTGGCAACTAACGTGTACACCACCGCATTTTCTCCGGTCGGAACGGCAGGCTCGATCAAATTGACAGCATCGGGGTCCATCACGGCTAGCAATTTGGAAGCTATTGGAGTAAACAATGCAAGCGGTGCCAGTATTGCACTCGACAGCGGATCGGCGACTTTCAATCTCGGGCAACTCGTAACACGAAGCACCCTTTACAGTTCCGAGGATAATTCCGCCACTTACGGGCAAGGCTGGACAGGAACCGGGTCATCGGGAACACTTACATTTGCCGACAGCGGCTTATCACTAGCCAATCCGGTGGTTTCTTTCACCGCAGGATCTTCGATCTTGCTGGATGGCTCGAACGCCCTCGGCAGTCCGGCTATTGCACTGACGCTCGCTAACTCTAATGCCCTGCTTACTGTAAATACTAGCGGTACTGCCACAACTCCGGCAGGCAAAATCACTATCGGATCAGTGGCCGATTTGTCCATTACAAACACATTAGCCCGCGGCGCTTCCGGTGGTGTCGTTGCACTTTCGGCACCGTCCGGAAACGTGGTGGCAACTAACGTGTACACCACCGCATTTTCTCCGGTCGGAACGGCAGGCTCGATCAAATTGACAGCATCGGGGTCCATCACGGCTAGCAATTTGGAAGCTATTGGAGTAAACAATGCAAGCGGTGCCGGTATTGCACTCGACAGCGGATCGGCTACTTTCAATCTCGGTCAACTCGTAACCCGAAGCACCCTTTACAGTTCCGAGGACAATTCCTCCACTTACGGGCAAGGTTGGACAGGAACCGGGTCATCGGGAACACTTACATTTGCCGACAGCGGCTTATCACTAGCTAATCCGGTGGTTTCTTTCACCGGCGGATCTTCGATCTTGCTAGATGGCTCAAATGCAGGGGGCAGTCCAGCTATCAGCCTTACTTTCGCCAACTCGAATCCCCTGCTTACTGTAAATACTAGCGGTACTGCAACAACTCCGGCAGGCAACATCACCATCGCTTCGCTGGCAGACTTGTCCATTACAAACACATTAGGCAGAGGTGCATCCGGCGGCGCCGTCGCACTTTCGGCACCGGGAGGAAACGTGGTGGCAACTAACGTCTTCACCACGGCATTCTCTCCCGCCGGAACGGCAGGCTCGATCGCAGTGACAGCATCGGGGTCCATCACTTCTAGCAATTTGGAAGCTATTGGAGTCAACAATGCAAGCGGTGCCGGTATTGCACTCGATAGCGGATCGGCTACTTTCAATCTCGGTCAACTCGTAACCCGAAGCACCCTTTACAGTTCCGAGGACAATTCCTCCACTTACGGGCAAGGTTGGACAGGCTCCGGGGCATCCGGAACACTTACATTTGCGGACAGCGGCTTATCGCTGGCTAATCCGGTCGTCTCTTTCGCCGGCGGATCTTCGATCTTGTTAGATGGCTCAAATGCTGCGGGAAGTCCCGCAATTAGCCTTACACTGGCCAACTCGAACCCTCTGCTTACTGTAAATACTAGCGGCACTGCAACAACTGGAGCAGGCAGCATCACTATCGGTTCACTGACAGACTTGTCCATTACAAACACCTTAGCCAGAGGTGCATCTGGCGGCGCCGTCGCACTTTCGGCACCGGCAGGAAACGTGGCGGCAACTAACGTCTACACCACCGCATTCTCTCCCGCCGGAACGGCAGGCTCGATCGCAGCGACAGCATCGGGGTCCATCACGTCTAGCAATTTGGAAGCAATTGGAGTCAACAATGCAAGCGGTGCCGGTATTGCACTCGATAGCGGATCGGCTACTTTCAATCTCGGTCAACTCGTAACCCGAAGCACCCTTTACAGTTCCGAGGACAATTCCTCCACTTACGGGCAAGGTTGGACAGG
>JAKFUT010000027.1:0-2755 GCA_021732565.1 Candidatus Obscuribacterales bacterium | reverse complement strand
ATGCAAGCGGTGCCGGTATTGCACTCGATAGCGGATCGGCTACTTTCAATCTCGGTCAACTCGTAACCCGAAGCACCCTTTACAGTTCCGAGGACAATTCCTCCACTTACGGGCAAGGTTGGACAGGGGCGGGGGCATCCGGAACACTTACATTTGCGGACAGAGGCTTATCGCTGGCTAGTCCGGTCGTCTCTTTCGCCGGCGGCTCTTCGATCTTGCTAGATGGCTCAAATGCTGCGGGAAGTCCCGCAATTAGCCTTACACTGGCTAACTCGAACCCTCTGTTTACTGTAAATACTAGCGGCACTGCAACAACTCAGGCGGGCACAATCACAATTCAATCGCTGGCCGATTTGTCAATTACAAATGCATTAGCGACAGGCGCATCCGGCGGACCGTCCAGCATTAACATCAGCGCAATCGGTAACATTGTTCCCGGCGGCTCCAATGCTGTTCTACAAGCTTCTGCGATCACACTTACAGCAACTGGAGCTATTGGCACAGTTTCAACACCAATCCTCACTGCAAGTTCAAATGTAACTGTAAGCACATCCGGGATCAACGGAGACTTGAACCTGAGCAATGTCAGCACCACACCCGTCACTCTAGTAGTTACAACGCTCGGACACAACGTCACTTTCAGTACCAATGGCGATCTTCTCTTGGGTACTAACATTACATCTTTGAACAACGGAGGAGTCAGCCTCACAGCTACAGGTTCAGCTACCACACTCAATATCACCGGATCTTCCATTGGTATCACGTCGGCAGGAGGTAACATAACCAGCACCGGCTCGCTGACATCCACAGGGCCGGTTTCCCTGACCGCAAATGCCGGCGCTATTGCTGTTAACAACCAGATCCAGGCTGCCGGCAACGTGTCTTTAACCGGGCAGAGTATTACTGTTGGCACAGCGGGAGTCGCAGGAACCTTCATCTCGGCAGGAGCGTTAACACCCGGTGCCCCTCCCGGCGGAACATTGGTTCCCTGGGATATTGCGTCGATGGGATCAATCGTGATTTCCTCCACCAATGACATTAACCTTACCAGCCTCCAAAACTCGCCAACCGCACTTGTATCGGCCGGCGGCGATATTGTGGTGACTTCCATGGCTGGAAACATAAACTTAACTGGTAATGGACCGGCAGACGGCGGGCTTTTGGTGCAGGCCAACGGGGGTAACGTCCAAATTCTGGCGCTTGGACAAGTTAACGGCAAAAGCGCGGGGAATACGTTCATCGCCCGCTCCCTCGGGAACGCAAACGCGTTTTCCGGCGGGGGCATCGAAATCGGCTCTGGTCTGACTTCAAGCATGAATCTGATTTCTTATCTTGCTAATCGGCCAGAGGCTTTCATTGAACCGACAGTCGGGCTTGGAGCCAATGTTGTGATCAACCATACAGGATATGGAGGCATAGTGGCAGTCAACACTTCCGGCGGAGGCACAGTGGATGTCGGGAGCGTCAATCCTGGCTCGCCCACCGATATTACTATTTCAGGTGGTGCTGTAATCTTCGATGCTTTAGGCGCCAGGGCCGCGATTCAACTCGATCCGTCTTTTCAAGCATTCTCATTTGGTGCGCCGCTGGTGGTGCCCGTACCGGCCGCTGCATTGTCAGCACTTCCCGCGCCTCTCGTTGTGGCCGTGTTGCCCGTAATTCCGCCCGCCAATCCTATCAAAAACAGTACCGTTACGGCTCTAGATGCAGTGCCTGCACAGGTGGTTACGACAGCTACGACAGTACCACCTCCCGTACGGACGGAACAAAAATTGTCAGCGAGTCAAACTGACTTTCAGGGATTTTTCGTGTTGCAGAACAGCTGCAATTTGTATTCGATTTCAGATTCACACGTATCCGGTGAAAAAGGGTCGGTCTTCGGGCTTCAACATGAGGGAACGAAGAACGGTTTAGTGATCCAGGAAGGCGAGCTTCTGGTATCAGGGGGGCACAACGGAATCACCGTTATGACCAGTCAAGGCGAAGTGCTAATCCCTCCTGAAGGCCTTGTCATTGTTCGACAAGACCCGAAAACATTAGCATTGAGAATCTCAAATTTAGCCGGTTCGGATGTATCCCTGGAGCTGAAAGATTGCCGCATCACTGCTTCACCGGCTGAAGAAATTCTCGCAGCGGGCGCCGAAGTGGATGATGAGCTGCTCATCCCCGCTGACGGTGTGCACCGGGAGCCAATTCGAGGAACGATTGGAATCATCTCGCAGAAGAAAATCAGGAAGTTCAAATTTGACGTGACGCAGATGGTACAAGTTAAGTCCATGTCAGCCTGTGGCTATAGCGAGTTTACCGCGAAATTTTCCCGTAAAGATAGTAGCGATCAAAGCAAGAAAAATTCAGATCAGATTCAGTTGCACAAAGAGTTGAAAGAGAAGGCCGAGGCAGGTCCTTTGCCAACGGTATCGAGCAAAACAACAGTGGTCTGGCCCGCGATGATAACAGCGAGACCGTGGTCGTTCGTTTCCGGGATATCGGCGGAACGATCACCACAGTCCCCTTCGGTACAGAATGTTATGCCAGCCGATCACGCGGAGCCGAATAATGACTCAGCATTTGAAGAGAGGTTGTTACCAATTGCATTTGCTACCCGATCAATACAGGCAGGGCTAACGCACACTAAAACTAAGGCTGCGACGGTGTTTCATCACGAAAACTCGAAGTTAACCGTAACCGATTCGGTAATAACTTTGACCGCTGGCGAAGCTGTGGTGGTAGCACACAAGCCCACTATGGTCAGATG
>JAKFUT010000037.1 GCA_021732565.1 Candidatus Obscuribacterales bacterium | reverse complement strand
GCACGGTGCCCTATCAGTTCTTCAGCCTATCCACCATTTTGTCGAAGTACCGACAGTACCAAGTTCCTTCCGTAGTCAATTGTGTGCAGATGCACGGGGAGAAACCATGAACAGAAACATCGCAATTTTGAGAATTTTTATTTGTGCAGGCGTTCTTCCGTTTTGCGCACAACAATTGTCTTCCCGATTCTGCTATAGGGCATCCTACCAAAAGCTCTGGCAACTAAGAGCACCGCGTTTATGTTGTTTTTCCAAAACTATCAGTCATAGATTGAACGAACCGGAGAAAAAAATTTTGTCGTCAAGTTCCTTGTCAAATTCCACAGAGGAGTATCTGCACTCAGTAACAACGATCCGGTCTTTATCAGGAATTGGCTCATTCTTGAATCTATTGTAGATTTCCGGACTTTTGTTTTGCAAACTTTGCCTGTGCTCTCTCATGTCTTTGACGGTGATGATCCAGAATTTCCTGATCTTCCGTAACTTAAAGCTCTGCCTCCCAATCCAGAGTTCGTCTTTTTCGATCTCAGAATCATCGACTATCTGCAAATGAGCGCAATACTCATTCATCACAGAAGCTCCTCGCCCGAGACTAAGCTGACGACCGGTGCGCAGGGAAAAATTTCTATTGCGCTTCGCCGGAAGAAGCAGACTGTGGATTCGGTGCGCCGTGCCTTTTGATATACCAGTGGCGCCGGCGACCGCTAAGAGCAAAGAATTAACATGCTCAGTTTTGTAATCGTTAAAATGGTAGCACTCGTACGCCCCGGCACTGTTACACCAAATCGCATACTTCCGTTCGTCGCGATCCGTAGTCTTCCATTCAAACCGAAACTTGTCAGGACGAATAAAATGCGTCATGAATTCGATTCTTCTGCCCGACCGGCCCGGCTCCCACATAACCCCAAAATCAGAATATGACTGGCATTCGCCGTATTTTCTATAAAGTTGCGTGAGGATTATTTTTGCGTCAACCATTCTCTCGTTATTCCCGATATCAATCGGTGTGCCAATGCTTTCATCACGGCTGATTCCTCAATATTTTCAACCGCATTCGTCGGCATACTCGCCTTCGGGTCTCCGGCTTCTTCATTCCTTCATAGACAGTGCCCGCAAAGTAATGTCCAGCCGCCAGGGTTGGATTACTGTCATGCCCGGCATGGGCATATGCTCGCTGAAGGCTATAATGGCGTCATAGCATTATGCGCCTCCATGCCCGCCGCACCCGCCATGATCTTCTCCTCCAGACTTATGGTACCCTAAGGCCACTCAGTTGATTCCTTGTTGTTTCTGGCTTTGGCTCTTCCTCCCCGTATTTTGAACTAAACGGCTAGCCTCTGTGCCAAGCACGTGAGAGTGACTACCACAGAGGCTAGCCGTTCTAAAAAATTGCGGCATGTCATTCTCCCCAACTCACAGTGATTGCAGGCTGCTGAGACTGTCCCATACTGCTGAAATACGTCCAACGTGGTGGCGTAACACTATGCGCCCCGGTTGGTTATTATTCCGACTGGCTGGCACCACCCCTGGTATTTTCTCCCCCATTCAGGATAAACCGGGTTCTAACATCGGACGTAAGTTCCCACCATAGCGACTATAATTTGTGCTGCGAAAGTGGAGCGAACCACATGACAGAAAACATGTTTTCCAATTGTTCTCCCGAGTTACAAGCTCTGGCGAAATTATTCGACAATCCCACCGATCTGAAGAAGGTGGGCGACCAGCTCGAGGTGCTTCGCAGCATCGTCTTGCGAGCCATACAAGAAATCGAATCTGTCAAGCGAGTGCTCCAGGATACTGGAGTCATTGATTCGACCACCTACCAGAAGGTAATTCTAGATTCATTACTGCGCGACAAAGGAGGTCCCGGAGCGACACCATGGCTGGGGCACACCTACTACAACTATCTGATGCCAGAAGAGCAGTATCTGCGCACTCTGGGACTCAATGACAATGAAATAGCAGACTTCATGGAAGCAGCAGCGTTTCGTCAACAGCTTACATAGACGTGTGCGTGCGGCAGCCAATCCACCTTCTGTTTGCCTCTGCTCCAGCCAGCCAGGGGAATACTTGGAAAGGATCGCTAAATGATAATTTGATAATTTGGTAAAAAACTTACTGCGGAATTACGCCGGCGGCTCGGGCTTCACTTCCCCTTGCGTCCAAGTCGCGGGGTCTTCCGAATTGGTTGCAATAGCTTTCGTTGCCCCTCGGTGCAGGCGGGGTATTGATCGCAATTCGAGCCGTGGCTGACTTGGGCTGATGATTTGTGCCGTTAGGGTAGAACATCTGATAAAGATGAGAATAAACGAATATAAGCAGGATGAGTCCGCACCCGCCACCCATGATCATCACTGAGAGAGCGATACCTTCCTCCCAGCTATTGACCGTGTCTACTAATTTTGTCGCCCACCTGATGATGAACATAGCACCGTGCATGCCTTGATTGTCTAGCCGTACACAAGCAATGATAATAAGCTTTTTCCATTTGCGGCCAAGTGAACATGAAGCAATGATCGATTAAAATTGGCGAAACGCCGTAGTTTGAGGCAATATCATCGCGTATGAAATTTGTCACATTTTTGGGCAAAGCAAAGAATTGAAGAAACAATATTATTGCCAAAGGCATTCAAAGCAAGATGGCAGGCACCTTCAGCTGCGTAGCTCGGATCTCGGAATGGGTGCACGGCGGAAGGATCTGGAATAAGCTCTTGGCGATAGCTTGGTCGGAAGGTCGTCCCCAAACAAAACAGTTGACGATGCCGGTCTAGTTTTTATGGCTGGGGAGAAAGGCTCTCCTGATTGGAGACAGCAGGAACGATCAGCCATCTCCCGGTTTAGGATTCAAGTCCGCGTGGTTCATTAGCTGCAGAAATTACGACGGGAATTTGCTGAGATGTGGTCAATAGCTCGTTACGGAGGCTGGATGATTCTGGTGCTATCTGCCAGCTTATTGAGCAGTTGCTCCATTTCTGAAGACTTTAAGCAGAACGACCGCAAGAACAAATCCATCACCCTGTACAACAGCACCGTTGCCCTGATCAACACCGGTAAATTTAAGAGAGCGTTACCTATCCTTCAGGAAGCGATAGCAGTCGACCCCGGGAACATGTTGGCGATGGCTGCACTGGGTCGAGTATTGATCGAAAACGGGAAGGTAGCCGAGGGGCTGAAGTGTCTGGAAATAGTCCACGCAAGTGATCCATCAAATACTGCTCTGATGATCGAAATGGGATACGCATATGAAAAACTTGGCAGGTTTTCGAAGTCCATAGAATTGTTTGAGGCTTATCAGAAAGTTGGCCGGGAGCATCGAGAAGATCTTCCCCCACGATTGAAGGCGCTCAAAGAGCAACAAGCGTTGTTTGAAAGGATAGACAAACAACCCGGCGCACGTTCCCGTCAAGATTATCTGGTATTTGCCACTTATGAATCGGGAATATGCCGGTGGAAAACCAGATCAACTCCTTTGCGGGTGTATATTGACAGACCGAAGGCGATACGCGGCCACCAGCCACGTTTTGAACAACTTGTGCTGAAAGCATTGACTAGTTGGGAACAGGCATCCGGCGGAAAGATCAAGTTCAAACAGGTCAGCGACTCCAAACGAGCTGACATACGGTGCAATTTTGTCGACAATCCCAAAGAGTTAGACTCTCCAATAAAAGAGGGTGAGACAAAAACGCGCTATGGACTAGAGGGACTCACAGCGGCCAACATAAAAATTCTGACAATTGATCGTCGGACAAGAGAGCCTCAATCCGACGAGGAAATTCATTCAACCGCTCTCCACGAAATAGGCCACGCTCTGGGCTTGCTCGGTCATAGTCCCGATGCTCGCGACATCATGTTCTTTTCGGGGGGTGCCACAGAGGAGATGCGCGAGCTTTCAAGCCGAGATGTTGCAACACTGAAAGCACTCTACGATACGGAGAAGCCTTATATACCTCCCAAAGGATCGAAATTAGAGAAGCAAGTCGAGCATATCCGCGCCTACAATGAACACACTAAGCTCTACAACGAAGCTGTACACTTGTTCAATAGTAAACATTACGATCAAGCAATTGAACAAGCCAATGAATTTCTAAAAATAGAACCCAAAAGTGATATGGCTAAAGAGCTCATAGAATTGGCATACAACAGACAGGCTCTGCAACTGATTGAGAAAGGCGATTTTCAAACAGCAGAAACCACACTCAATCTGGCACTTACAGTGACGTACACCAACAAGAACAGGAAAGCCAGATCCGTCACTAAGAACAACCTCAAATATCTCGTGCAAAAGAAAAAGACCAACACCGGGTCAAGTGCCTCTTCATCAGAACCTGCATCCAACTAATCCTCCATGCAGGTACGCACCCTTCTTTGTTCTTTGTTGCTCTTGCCGCTCGCCTCGATAAAAGCTCCGTTGCTAACCAGATCCTGTACCAACGGCGGTTGATCGAGTTTGGCTAGTAAAGAAAGCCTGCCGCCCCAGCGCAGAGTCTCGGTAGTAGTGCTTGGAATTACTTAGAGGAGTTGCAGTGTTGTGAAAGGGGCGACTGAACCTGGTCGCAGACCGACTGCCAATTAATCTGAACGGCACCGAAGTCCGGAAGAATCGAGAGATTTACTCGTTGGAGTCTTTTAAATCCCCGTTTTTTTTGGCGGTGGATTGCAATGAATAACCAGCTCCATGCACAGTAACTAGCAACACAGCTTCGCCATCTATTTGAATTTTCTTCCGCAACCGGCGCACACAGATATAGACGGCATCAAGGCTAACCTCTGCCTCCGAAGCCCAGCAGCGGCGCATCAGCATCTCTGTACTAAAAACATGATCCGGGTGCTTCATCAGAAACTGAAGCAGCGTGAATTCGTTTGGCTGTAATTGAATCTCTCTGGTGTTGCGTGTAACTTTGCGCGTGAGAATATCCATAGTTAAATCGGCAACCTGAATAGTATTACCGGAAAACGTGGTAGGTCTCCGCAAGAGTGCCTTCACCCTTGATGCCAGTTCCCGTGCATTAAATGGCTTGGTCATGTAGTCATCGGCGCCGGTATCGAAGCCCAATTCTTTGTCATCAATGCTGCTACGACCAGTAAGCATTAATACTGGAGCCGCCCCGCCCTTCGTTCGAAACCGGCGCAAGATTTCTATGCCCGAACCTCCAGGCAACTCCCAGTCTAATATAAGCAAGTCATATGAAAAGGCCTCTAAGCGTTCCAGCGCCTCGCCAAAAGACGAGGCTGAGTCGGCCATGTGGTTTTCCCGCTCTAATGCACGCATCACGGATTCCGCCAATGCAGCATCATCCTCCACTAGCAAAACCTTCGACATGATCCGCCGTCTCCGATAAGAAACACCTAAGTATATAACTAAGAGAGAAATAATAAATCATCGACTGACAGTGACCGGTATTCCACATTGTCAACTGTCGATATTGAGCGATAAGATTCGATAGCTACTCACATTCTTCAATATTCTCCGCGGTTCGCGGCACGGATGCAACCGACTTTTGGTCGATGCGACCTGTGCAGGGGGCAGTTTCCGCGTGAGAAAAGGAGATCGATTCGGGTGGTCAATCAGCATTGCTCACGGTTATCAGTCGCAGGTAGCCGGGTGTCCACCAAGAAATGTCCGCATTAGCGATTTCGCCCGTGCGAATTGAGGCGTGGTGACAGCACAGAAAACAAGCGGTTTCCGCCTCTTTGGGGCGACGGACGAGACAAGATATTGGAGTCGCGGAATGATCGAAACATTGATCAAAATTTCTCAATCAAACAGGGAGACACCGTTCGCGCCAAATGGTGAACCAGTTGCTTCTGATAGATGGAAGGAGTTATCTGCATCCTATATGAGTGTGGCACGTCCACACACTCTGGATTATTCCCGTAGCCCATCTGCTGTGGATTCGATGCTGTCAAAGTACACTCTGTTAGATTCTGCCAGGCAGCAACTGCCCGAATTGTGGACGAGGTTGGTATCAGCTGACCAGCAACCATCTGTTTTGGATCGGATTCCGACTTTGAGCGAGCGCCTGATCGGTGGGCATATGCTGGCTTTCACGAGTCCAGAACCATACAATTTGCGGACCACGAACATACCTGAGCAATCCCCTGAGTTGGATCGTCGTCCGGGACTGAACGAGCAGCAGCCCGGGTCTCGGCGCACCCTGGCTTCTGCCAGGTCCGCACCGTGTGAGGGCCAGACTGCGGACGCACCAGTTGCCCCAAAACAATCGGATTCGGCGCGACTTCTATCTTTTGTCGAAAAGCAGCTTCCAGAGTCGCGCCGGCTTATGGACTCTGTCATCCAACAGCTGCCTGATTTGCGCACAGTGGTGGCACCTATCGAGCAACTACTGCCTGATCTGCGTGGCATTCTCAAACAGACCGGGACCGAACAGGCTTTTGACAGCCTTATCAAACTAGTGACGTCTTACGGCGGAGATCCGAAGAGCCAGAACGCCGATTGGACTGTGGCACTCAATTTGACGACCTATTTTGAACAAGATGAGGAGGGGATATTTTATCGGCTCGAGGATCTGAAAAAATTCGCCGAGAAGACTAAAGGAACAAAACTGACAATTGTGGCTCAAGTGGCATACAAACAGGACTCCGAAGTGGAAGGTGAGAACCCGCCATGCCAGCTCGAGCGATATGTTGTCAAAGATGGTGAAATAACTAAGATAAGTTCTGCGAAATCCAAGGGATACGCGCAAGATTTGCAAGACCTCGTCGCCTATGCCAGCAAACGTCAAGGGGCTTCAAAAATGGCCCTGATAATGGATTCCCACGGGATGGGAAACGAAGGCATGTTCGGTGATAGCGGTTCTCTGACCGTGGACGGCTTCGTACAGAGAGTTCGTAGCGGGCTTGAAGGAAGTGGCAGAAACAAATTAGATCTGGTCCATTTCGACAGCTGTTACATGGCTCAAAATGGCGTAATGTCTCGTCTCTCCGCCGTGGCCGACCATCTAGTAGCTTCGGCTGAATCTGAAGAAGTCGACGGGATCAGCCTGCTTCCTACTTTCGAGTTACTGCGCACCACACCGAATACTGATGCTAATGGATTGGGACGCCACCTGGTAAGCGAAGCTCGTGTGCAGGATAAGGACTTTGTCGCTCATGGTTGGCCAGTGCCTATTCCAACCATCTCTCATGTGAACTTGAAACATTACACCAGGTTCCGTACCGCGCTTGATGCATTAGGAGAGAAGCTCGCTGACATCCTGAAGGACTCATCGAACAAGGGTGCATTAGAAAAGGCAATTGACTCGGCCCGCAAATATGGTACTGATGGTAGTGTCACGTCGTTGAAAATGAAATTTCAAACTAAGCAGTATCGAGTAGATTTGAAAGATTTCCTTGAAGGAGTTGCCAATTTAGTTGACGACGGCACTATCAAAGACGACGACCGTAGCCTTAAGAAGTGCATACAAGCCGTGCTTCAGGAACGTTCCACACTGGTGGAAGCAAGTTATGGACATGGGAAGTATAGCGGTCATGGTGGCGTAAGCGTGTTCATACCAGGCAAGGATTTTCGTGATATTGAACGCGAATCGCATTTGAGGACCGGGGCCGGCCGTTTAGTGGATATGACGCGCACAGAGAACCTCGCAACCATCTTCAAGGACCCGGCTACCACCAAACAATTTACGGGCAAGATTAGATCGGAACTCGCATGGATGCGGCCGATGGGAAAGATCTTTGGAATTGAACTCGGTGTTGAAGGAGTAGACAAGGAACGCGAGGCTCTAGAAAAATCTCTGGAAGCTCTCCTTAAAGCGAAGAACCCTCGTGAACGTCGAGAGGGACTGGCCGAGCTCCACAAAGCGGCAGCCGACATGGAGAAGACCGAACCATACAAAAAAAGGCGCAAAGAAGCACTGCAAGAACTGAAAGAACAATCAGACGAACTGTTCAAAGTCCAGCTCGACGACGCTGGAAAAACAGGATGGACAAAATTCCGGCAAGTATTGTGCGGACGAACACCAGCACAGAAGTAAGCTGAACAACTGCCAAAGAAACCTTCGAACGAGTGACAAGTGCGAGCTAGAACTTCAATTCGCGGATCGTATACTGTCCGTCTTGTTTCATTCTAACCCGTCCATCCTTCATCTCGGTTTCGATGCCATTCGACCGAGTGAACACAGTTGAACCGTCCGCCTTGTGCTGTAACTTGCATCCATTCTTGGAAAAAATCGGTGATCCGTCCGTGGTATCAGTGGTCGTTGAGAATGGTGGTTTTGAGTCGCCGCCAGGGAATGGGCTCCCTGAATTCGTCGGATTTTGGAACTTGTTGCGAATGTCGGAAAATCGCTCCGGTAATTTCCCACTGGCTCCCCCTCCATCACTGAGCGAACCTCCAACCATCGGATCGGAGAGAATCGAGCCGCTACTCGGTAACGGCTGACCAGCGGGCGACAAACCATCGGGTGACGACGAACCAGCCGAAAAGGCCGGTATGCCGGTCCCGAAACGATTACGAAAGGCAGCGGCCCCTTGCGGGACCTTTGGCCTGTCATCGCTCCCGAGGATTGAGCGTTGAGAGAAACTGGATGGACTACTCAGGATCGATTGGTTAGGATCCCGTGCGTTCTGCGTCTGCTGTCGCTGAACAAATGGACGTCCGGGAGGAAAAGGAGGAAAGGAAGGTGGACCGTCCATCAATGGACCATTGTGCCATGCAGAGGAGGAAGTGCCATCATCAGCCACCGACGGATTTGCCGTAAGCGAAACCAACACAATGATCATCGCAATAATCTTATAGAGGCTCATATCAGTGCTCCATGTTTTACCTTCTAAATATCTTCTACCCGCAAAGTCATTTCGGTAAGAGCTGGCAGCCCTAACCGAAGTGTTTACACCAGCACTGATTTTCCCCGAAATTCGTTGTTTAGCTCACCAATATGTACAAGTGCCTGCACTTACGTCTTGCTCGCTTCGCCTGTAGTTAGTGTCCATAAAATTGTGTCCTCCTGAGGACAAATTAGCACCATCAAGGCTTCGGCTTCTGGTGTTTCGGCCCTTAACGCCATTGCTATTACAGTAATCCAACAACGACCTGAGGCGAGGCATCATTGAATGGAAGTTTTTGCTCCTGAATTGCAGCGTCGTTATCTGGTCAAGCGCAACTCACTGAGCACTAAGGGCCGTGAGTTGCGCTTGCAGCGGTTTAGCTTCGGCTGCTCGATTGAGGAATGTCAGCAGTGCAGAATAATTCTTGAACGTGGTGAGCCTGCTTTGTTTACTTACACCACCTCCGGTTTGCAGTGCAACCGCTTCTTTCATTAGAGTTTCTGCGCGTTTGAGATCTTGTTTTTGCACACAGTCAGCGGCGTAGTTGTTGAGATACACGGCATAATTCTCCGCAATGCGATCATCCGGCACACTCTTGAACGCATCACGACATTCTTGCAGACCTTGCTCGAATTGCCCTTGCTTAAAGTGATCTGAAGCCTTGATGCAGAGTGCCAGTGCTTGGTTTAGTTTCATTATCTTCCGATTTTCATCGTCGATTTTTGGATCTTTCACCAGCTCCAACGGCGGCTCCTGCTGCTTACCAGCAAGTTCGTCCAACCGTTCTCGCATAATGTCGGCATTTTCGCCATGTGGCTGAATTGCCAGCGCTTTACTGTACGCCTGCTCAGCTTGCTCCTTCTGACCGAGATTGAGCGAACTTTCTCCAAGGATTGTCCACCCGCTCACAGCAGTCGGCGACGACTCAACGCATCGTTTAGCCTGCTCTAGCGCTTCAGCGTTCTTACCTTGTTGCAGTAGCACGAATCCTAATTTGTACCGTGCGGCAACGCTGTTAGGCTGGGTCTGGAGGAAAGACTTCAGCAGAGCTTCAGCCTTATCAAACTGCTCATTTGAGATTGCTTCCTGTGCGTCAACAAACAACTGTCCTGTTTGGACGTTAACAACCTCCTCCCCGATTTTCATCATACGCTTCTGCTTCGCCGCATCGGCAGGGGATTGTGCATATAACCATGAACCAAACGACACCGCCAGTAATACTGCGCCCACGCCGATATTTTTTTCATTGAACTGAGCCTGCCACCGATTTACCGCGTTTCATTAACTACATAATCGCACGCAGCAATTATATTACGCGGCTATTGATCCTGCGCCACCTCTCCGATGACAAATTGATTGCGTTTAATTTTGCGCGAATCATTCGGTCTAGCTAGAGGGACAGTAAGAAGGTGCTGGTCTGATGCTGATGTGGACGAAATGAAGTGGGCATTATGCCTATATTATTGACACCGTGGTCCAAATTATGAGGTAGAAACGATGTTTGAACGAGAGCATCTTTACGCTGTACCGCTTGGCTATTTTTTGTGCGCGGACGAGACTACCCTTCATCAAAAGATCAGCCTGGCCACATATGCAGCGGAGCTCATCCGTAGAACGGCATACGCAAGCCAAGGATCCGCAGTTCTGGCACTTTGGCGTGAGATCGCTTGGGAAAGCGGCACTCCCAGGGAGCGCTTTTCAATTGCGGCGGAGGACGTACTTCATGCAGAAGAATATCTCAGTGATTGCTTATCGCGATTGGCCCAAACATAAGGAGCCGGCGCCCTTGAAGCGTTCTCGTTAAAATAGCGACAAGAAACGAATCCGGAAATGCCTATCCAGACTGCCTTTCGGGCTTACTGAGCGTTATCGCAGTTTCCCTACGTAATTGTCACCGCGAGCAGTTGCGAAGTGCGCGTAGATTCGTAAGTCCCTTTCAACTGTTTTGAGTTTGTATCCTCATCCGCGACGAATGGCCAGGTAATTGTTGACAGAATCGATCAGCATCATTGCACCTCGGGCCAGGGCATTGCTACTTCTTTCAGCAAAGAAAAATCCACCTTCGAATAAACTGGGGTGGTTTGAATGGATGCGCTTTCGACACTAAGCAGTTTCATCAACTAAGAAGGAACAGAAGATGTCGAGAGACGCGAACTGAGCCACTCAGGCTGCCAGTATTGTGAGCGTTGTTTCAATTCAAAATCAATTTTGTAATCTTTGGGTCCCGGCTTTTCATTCTTGAAGAGCGGCTCAGGATCACTTAGGAAATCACAATCAAGGCTAACCCCGCCGTCCGAACTAAGGGACAGCCAGGCTGTGTGCCAGAGCCCTCTCTCAGGGTATCTCGCTGAGCGCTCAGCCCGAATTCTTCGTAGAAGGACTTCGATTTCTTTTGACTCCGGCACTTCTTTGTCACCGAAAAATTTGCGCGAAATCTCAAATCTGTCGCCTACAAGAGCAATCTCAAAGTTCGCTTTTTCCCATGGCTGCGCATTAACGGCTATATAGTGTTTGAGTTTCGCAAGCAATAATTGCAAGGACTCGTTCTCTTTTATTTCGTTCTCTTGCTGAAGATTCCACTGATCAAGCCACTTGCGGAGGTCACCAGTGAGCGATGTTCTCTGCAATTCTAATTCAGCTAGGTCGGCAAGGCTGCTTAAATCGAGTTTCGCTTGCAACCAGTTGGAAAACTGACTTCGTAATTCCGTGGCTACTGCAGACTTGTCGATGTCCATCTCTTCAATTCCGGTTTTCCCTGCAGCAAACAGACGCAAGAAGCTGACCAGGCTATCGCCCACAACACAGTCATCTCCGTCGGCGTGGAAATACATAACGGGGCAAGATTCCAGAGGGGCTTCACTAAGCCGCCAGATACAGACCCGCGATCCACGCGGTAGCTGAATAAATGGTACAAATTGATCGTAAAGGTCAGCTCCATTCACCGCCAACCAGTCCGACCCCATCTTCTCCCCCTGAATTTGAAAATCCCACTCATCAGGACGAGGATGCTCAGTAAACCACTGTGCGAACTCAAGGAGTAGCGCCGGCACAGTTGTACGGGGTGGAAAACAAACAGTCAAGTCTTGTCGAAGCACGTTTTTTCTTCCGAAGGTAGAATACTTGAGAATCCCGAGGGTATTGTACCAGTCAAGAATCCAGCCTAATCGGACACTAACTAAGTGCGCCCTCCACTAGTCACAATCGTTACGATTGATAGACGATGGAACGCAGCGCAACCGCGGCCTCACGCAGGGGATCCGACCCGGGTGCTAACTCAAAGTACTTGTTGATAGCGCTTCGCGCCTCAGTTGTGCGCTTAACATTGACCAGTGCCCGTGCCTTCCCAAACCACGCTGGCACAAAATTCGGCGCAATCGCCAGAGCGCGATCGAAACTAGCGATGGACTCATCTAAACGCTGGAGTTTCGCAAGACACTCCCCACGATTATTCCACACCTCAGCCGAGTCCAGCCCCTGTTGAATGGCAGAATCGAGGTCTAACACTGCCTCCTCGTGACGCCCGGACAATCCGTAAAGTACAGCTCGTTCCAACAAAACAAACGGAGGAATCTCGCGTCCCATCACATCATTGAGAATCGTAAGCGCTGTCAACGGATCGCCCAACTGTCCGTAGCATGAAGCTATACCCACCGTAGCAGCCAAGTTTCGAACGTCTAATTGAAGCGACTTCTTATAGCAATCGAGCGCCTCATTAAACTTGAACAGCCCACGAAGACTGTTTCCTTTATTAGACCAGGCCACAGGATCATCGGAATTGCTCTTGAGCGCAGAATCGTAACATCTAATGGCCTCGCTGTGTTGACCGCGGTCATCAAGCAGCCGTCCCAGGTTAATCCAGGCATCGGCAAGATCAGGCTCAATTTTGATGGCTTTATAGAACGCAGCAATGGCCTCATCGATTCGTCCCAGCGACTGAAACGCATTCCCCATATTAAACAGGGGCAAAAACGCATGAGAACCGGCGGTCCTGGCTGATTGTTCGTAACAAGCGATGGCAGCCTCAAACCCGTTTCTATTGGTCTCAACGACTCCCTTGTAGAACCAAGCCTGTGCGTTGTCCGGCTGGATTTCCAGAGCCCGATTAAGCCACTTAATCGCGTGCTCATACTCCGCCACGTGCAAATACCCTGTCGCCTTCTCCAAAAATTGCTCTACTTTTTTGGCATCGACCTTAGACATGCCTACCTCGCCGGGAGACTCCTGCAGATCTGTCCAGCTTTTTGCGACTCTGCTCAGGACCGCCCTAGCTAATTGTACTTTGTCTCAAGAAAAGAAAGCGTCTCGGAAAGAGCCACTTTCCATACATTGACTGTGAGTACTGCAAGTTTTCCATGGTGAATTGACTGACAGGCCTTCCTGCAACCTCCTTACGTGAATTTCGCCCTTCGTCTGTTGCAATGAGCAAGTCCGAGCTGCTGATGCTTCCTTCCTGGCCGTAGCATTTCACGCTACACTAACGAAGTTTCTCATGTACCAGCCTCGCATTGCCGTAGATCTCCTGCCAGACGGACCCGCGACCAAAAACTTACACGGATAAGTTGCACGGATAAGATTAATGACTCTCCCCATTCCACTGTTTCTACTAATAAGCGCTTTTCTTTTTGCGCTCCCGTTTCTTCCTCACATAGTCTGTGGAATTCGGACCGGACAATTTTTCGGAAGAACTGCGGACTTTGGAAAATCCGTGAAGAAAGGCTATGTCATAGCAGAAATAGCTTCGTTCTTCATTGCTTATCTCGGACACACACTGCTTGGATCTCCAGCACTGTTCAATATGGACCTGCAGACCATTCCGTTGGGACTGGTTAATGTAGCGGAATGCTATCTTCCTGGATGTCTTATTGCATTCGGTCTCACACTGATTGCTTTGAGCATCACCGGGTGGCTTCGAAGCCGGCGTGATAGAGCCTCCCAAGGTCGTTTCCTCTGGATTCTTGTGTCCGTATCGCTTATCTATACTGCATTAATCCCTAATTCCTATGCCACCTTTGTCGCATTTGAGCGTGACAGGAACATCTTAAGCCGGCCTGCCCTCCCGGGGATACCATATTGATATTGAAGCGAGTTGCGGCTGGAGCGGAACTAGCTAAGAGCGCGCACCGTTGATAAGACAGAACGGAAGAAGTACGGACGTGGCCAAGCGAGACGGACGGAGGCTCCCGGTATACTAGCGTTCTGGACGCTCGGGCAACCCAAGCATGTCAGCCTTGGGACCGTTGGCGCTTAAGCCGTCTTCGGTGACGAATACATCTCCGCAGTCGTTGTCGCTCACTTGCCAGCGCTCGAAATAACTTCTCACCAACCACCCGGAAAATTTATCGCTGGTCACGCGGGACCAAACTCGTCCGTCTGAGCTACATACTGAAGCAACGTCACCACCAGTGTCGTAACTAACCCAATACGTGGTATCAGTACGTCCGTAACGATAGCTGGTGATCCGTCCCTGTTCATTACGTGAGTATGTGTCCATCAAGCTATTGCGATATGTTCTGTCCGAAGATCCCTTGGATTTTCGGTCGCGCAGTGCTGGAGACCAGCATTGAACGGGTATTTCCCAGTTAGTCTTATGTTCACTGTACATATTCTTACCTCAATTTTTGTTTGAATACTCACCGCTGGTATCCGTGCTTGCTGTCATGTATTCAGCAACCTAACAAGTCGCCGCTGTAAAAGCCAATTGCGACTTAACTCGTGATACCACTTGATCCGCCATGCCAATGCAATCAACCAACGATGTGTCCGGGTTACCCTTTTGATAGATATCCCGGGTTCGGTAACCCGCCCGAAGTGTTTCATCGACCGCCGATTCGATCAACAAAGCTTCGCGCTCGAGCTTAAATGAGAAGCGAAACATCAATGCTACCGACAAGATCTGACCAATGGGATTGGCAATACCGAGTCCGGCGATGTCTTGTGCTGAGCCACCAGGGGGCTCAAAAAGTCCAAACCCGTCAGGATTCAAACTCGCTGAAGCTAGCAATCCCAGAGAACCTGGCAGCACCGCTGCCGCATCCGACAAAATATCGCCGAACATATTAGTGGTGAGCAGCACGTCAAACTGAGACGGATTTTTCACCAATTGCATGGCACAATTATCCACCAACATGTCTTCCAGTTCCACATCATCAAAGCCAGTGTGAACTTCTCTCACAACAGTACGCCAGAGTTTAGACGTATCGAGAACATTGGCCTTATGAACGGAGGTAACTTTTTTACGACGATTACGTGCGGCTCGAAACGCTGCATCAGCTGCGGAAGCCACCTGCTCTTCGGTGTATTCGGAAACATCGCGAGCAATGCGCACACCATTTTCGGTTACGGTCTTGTGCATGCCGAAATAACAATCGCCCAGCAATTCGCGCAGAACCAGAATATCGATTCCCTTTGATACCACCTCGGACTTCAGCGGGCTGAGACTATGCAATTCCGGTAATACTTTCACCGGACGAAAGTTGACATTCAACTTGAACAACTTTCGTAGTGCCAAAATAGAATTCGTCTCGCACCCTTGCCATTTTGGCAGATGTTGTTCGCTGACCGGACCCCCTACCGAACCAAAGAGAATGGCATCACTCGACTGGCAAATCGAAACGGTTTCATCTGGAAGATGAACTCCATATTTTTGGTAAGCAGCCCCGCCAACGTATCCCTTTGTCAGAGATATCCTCAGTCCTGTGGCCTCCGACACGGCTTCCAGTACCCGCAGCGCCTGAGGTACAACTTCCTCACCGACACCATCACCGGGTAATACTGCTATGTGTTTGTTCATTTTTCTGTCCTGTTTTGTCGGGAGCTGTCGGAGAGTTGTAACGGTGAATTAGGCACCTTATTACTGAATATTGGTAAGTTCAAAGTTCAGTTTGTTAGAGCGATTGCCCGGGTTACTTCGGTTGGGAAGACGGGACTAACTGAGGATCGGATTCCGTTGCCCCCAAAGAAGAGGGTCTGAATGGCTGCTGCGAACGGAACTGTTCAATCTCTTTCGTGAAGGAAAGTATGTAATCAATGTCGTCCAGACCATTCAGTAAACAATGTCTTCGAAAACTCTGGTATTCGAATTGATACTTCTTTCCGTCAGGCAACACAACAGACTGCTCTTCGAGATCGACAGTAAGCTCATAGTCACCTTGTCGCGCTCCGTCCAATATCTCGTCGACGCCCTCCGCCAGGGTAACGAGTAGAAGTCCATTCTTGGCAGCATTATTCCAAAAGATATCTGCAAAAGACTTCGCAATCACTACCTTAAATCCCGCACCGGTAATAGCCCATACTGCATGTTCACGGGATGATCCGCAACCAAAATTTGAATCTGCCACTAGTATTTCGGCGCCTTGGTAGCGTTCTTGATTCAACGGGAACTGCGGGTCAGTATCCTTCAATCGTCGAAACAAATTCTCGCCGTACCCGTTGCGACTGATACTTGTGAGATACTGCGCTGGAATAATCAGGTCCGTATCCACATCAGAGAGCGGTAGAGGTACAACCTTCGAAGTGACAGTCTTAAACTTTTCCATCTCTCTTATCCCCTCTTCGCAAACGCAAAGTATTTGGAAGGCGATGTGATACACCCGTCCACCGCACTGGCTGCCACCGTGGCTGGTGACGCCAGGTGCGTAATGCTGTCTGGTCCCTGCCTACCGACAAAGTTTCGGTTAGACGAGCTGATACAGCGTTCGCGCGGTCCGACGCGATCATCATTCATGGCAAGGCACATAGAGCAACCCGGCATTCTGAATTGAGCTCCGGCATCAACAAAGACTTTGTCTAGCCCTTCGTCCACCGCCTGCTGGCGCACAGCTTCAGATCCCGGCACCACATACATGGTGACACGCTCATGCACGCGTTTCCCCCTCAGTATAGACGCGGCAACCCGCAAGTCTTCAATCCTTCCGTTAGTACATGATCCTAGAAATGCCCAGTCGACTGGAGTTCCAGAAAGACTCCTACCGGCGCTCAAGTTCACATATTCCAATGCTCGTTTGGCTAGCACTTGCTCTTTCTCAGTTAGACTCTCCAGCAGGGGGATCGAATCTTCCAGACCAACTGCCTGTCCTGGATTCGTTCCCCAGGTAACCATGGCCCCGAGGCGGTCAAGATCGATGGTCACAATCTTGTCGTAAGAACATTCCGCATCGCTTACAAATCCGCCCCAGAATTCCACGGCTGATTCGAAGTCTTGCGCGGCCGGTGCACAACGGCGCCCGCGCAGGTAGTCGAAAGTTCGCTGATCAGGAGCTATTAAGCCTGCCCGGGCACCACATTCAATGCTCATGTTACAGATAGTCATGCGCTCTTCCATCGACATGGCAGTTATGGCTTCACCGGTGTATTCGATCACAAAGCCATTGGCACCGCCAACGCCTATCTCGGCGATTAACCTCATGATCGCATCCTTAGCGAAGACACCCGGCTGGAGGCGCCCTTTGAACTCAACCTTCATCGTGCCCGGCTTCTCTTGCAGCAGACAGCCGGTGGTAAGAACGTGCGCTACTTCTGAAGTACCGACACCAAAGGCAAGAGCGCCAAAAGCCCCATGGGTGGATGTGTGTGAATCACCGCAAACAAGCGTCATTCCCGGCTGAGTCAGTCCCAATTCCGGCCCCACTACGTGAACAATCCCCTGTCCCTTTTCAAAATCGAGAAAGGGAATGCCATGACGCCGGCAATTATCACGCAGCGCTTCAACCTGACGGCGTGCCATCTCATCGTATATTTCGAAGCGATTGTCTCGGGTTGGGGTGCTGTGATCTATGGTGGCGAGTAATCTCTTCGGGTCAAAGACGGGCAGATTCTTTTGTTCGATGGTTTGGAAAGCTTGCGCCGATGTCACTTCATGAAGAAGCATCAAGTCCACCGCAAATACGGCGGGATGACCTTCCAGTTTTTTCACCACATGAGAATCCCAAATTTTCTCAACAATATTTCTTGCCACAGAAATTTTCCCCTGGTCGCATGGACCGGTTCGCGGTTTCACCGCCGTTGTCAGAGTTGTCATTTTACGCCACTCCCTCACATTCTGTTTCCTTTATGTGACTCATTTCTCGAGCAAGAAACAATTCAAAACTATCTGCCAGAGCCTGTCCGCTGGCCTCGATAATGTTACGAGAGCACCCTACGGTCGACCAGCGACACCCGCCGCTTGCTGCCTCCACGAAAACTCTCGTAGTAGCGTCAGTGGCGCGCTCCGAATCAATGATGCGAACTTTGTAGTCAGCCAACCGAACCCGGCTCAACTCGGGGTAACTTGGAAGAAGAGCCTTTCTCAGTGCCAGGTCGAGGGCATGCACAGGGCCGCTTCCCTCGGCGGCAGTGTGAAATTCGTGATCACCCACTTGCAGCTTAACCACAGCCTGCGAGCTGAGATCACCATCGCGATCCGAAACCATGACCATCATTCCTTCCAACGCAAACGGGCTGGAGTAGCCGGGGCTGGCACGACGAATCAATAATTCAACTGTTCCTTCGGCGTTTTCAAATTGGTATCCCTTCTCTTCGAGTTCTTTTACTTCTCTAAGCACAGCCTGCTCATTTCCAACCAGCCCGACATTCAGTTCACGGGCAGACATGCGAATATTTCCTCGACCGGACAATTCAGATACCACAACCTGTCTTGCGTTCCCGACCAGCGAAGGATCAATGTGTTCGTAGCTTTCTCGTACACGCTCCACGGCGGCAACATGGAGTCCGGCTTTGTGAGCAAAGGCATATGAACCAACATAAGCAGCACAAGGATCTGGACTGAGATTGGCTATCTCACTTACAGTGCGTGATAATTCGGTGAGACCTCTGAGCTGATCGTGAGGGACACAACTGAATCCGCATTTTAGTTGCAGAGTTGGAATGAGCGAAACCAGGTTGGCGTTGCCGCATCGCTCTCCGTATCCGTTGATTGTTCCTTGTATTTGCAGCGCACCGGCCTGCACCGCAGCCAGTGAGTTGGCGACAGCAAGTTCACTATCATTATGCGCGTGTATTCCCAGCCTCACAGTCACCAGACGAGCTACACTCTCAACTGCTGCCGTAACTTGATGAGGCATGGTGCGTCCATTGGTATCGCAAAGAACTACCCAATCGGCACCAGCACTCGCCGCAGTGCAGACAACCTCAAGAGCGTATTCTCTATCCAACTGAAACCCGTCAAAGAAATGCTCCGCATCGAATATAACTTCTTTGCCGTGATTCTTGAGAAAACGAATACTATCGCGAATCATTTCGAGATTTTCTTCTACATCCGTTTCAAGCACCCGCTCCACATGAAGGCGAGATGCTTTTCCCACAATGGCAGTAACAGGGGTACCGGCTTCGAGCAATGCTCTGAGGTTGAGATCGTCCTCAGCATTCACACCCACTCGCCGTGTGCAACCAAATGCCACCAGACGGGAGTGCTTCAGCGGGTTCGTGCGCAACCGGCGAAAGAACTCAGCGTCTTTCGGATTCGACCCCGGCCAGCCTCCCTCAATATAGGGAATGCGCAGATTATCAAGCAGCGCGGCAATCTTGAGCTTGTCTTCCAGTGAGAAACTGATCCCTTTGCGCTGGGCGCCATCGCGTAATGTGGTGTCATACAGATACACAAACTTCGAGTGTTTTTGCTGGTTCATAGTGCTGGTAGCCATTGTTTGTCTCATGCTCCGACAGTTGTACTTCCGTGACGTCGTAAAGTTTGCCAATTTGCTTGAGAGCCGACTCCATCGGTCGTTCGCTCTCCACTGTAATTCGCGCACTCATAAAGCTATTGCACTTCGAACTGTCGGCAGCCAGGGAGCAAATGTTGAAGTTGCGCTGTCTCAACCTTCCAAGAACTCTTTCCAGGACTCCCTCGGTGTTGTTCATTTGAACGCGAAGGGTGAATTTCATATGACCTTAGCCTCCATCATTTGTGCATTGCACTTGCCTGGCGGCACAAGCGGCCAGACATTCGCTTGTGGATCAATCAAAACATGCACGAATAGAGGACCATCATCATTGATCAATCGTTCTATTGCGGGCATCACTTCAAGTCTGTTCGAAACGGTCATGGACGGCATGCCGAATGCGTTTGCAACTGCGGCAAAGTCGGGATTATCGGAAAGATCGACTTCGCTGTAGCGCTCCTGAAAGAATAACTCCTGCCACTGGCGCACCATTCCCAATCGTTGATTATCAAAAAGCACAACTTTCACCGGCAATGAGTAACGCTTGATAGTGGCAAGTTCCTGTATATTCATCATGATCGAACCGTCGCCTGAAACGCAGATTACTCTGGCTTCCGGTTTGGCAAGACAGGCACCAATGGCTGCGGGCAGCCCATATCCCATGGTGCCTAGACCACCGCTGGATAAGTGATGCTCGGGAGTACTGAATTGATAATGTTGAGCAACCCACATCTGATGTTGTCCGACGTCGCACGCGATAATTGTGTCGTCACCGGCGTAGTTGCTGAGCTGGCGGATAAAAGCCGGGGCGTAAACAAAGTCTCCGGGAGCGTCGTAGCGCCAAGCGTAATCAATCTTGTTTTGCAGGCATGTTTCCACCCACTCATTTATGTGAGGTTGAACATGAAGAAAATTAAGAGCAACCTTAATATCGCCAGTTATGGAGCAATCCACCGCTTTGAGCTTACCCACCTCGGCCGGATCGCCGTCTATGTGAATCACTTTGGCTTCCGGTGCAAACTCGGCCAACTTACCAGTTACACGATCATCAAACCGGGCGCCGATAGCAATGAGTAAGTCGCAGTCATGAACGGCATAATTTGCGGCTTTGGTGCCATGCATTCCAAGCATTCCGAGATTGAGCCTGGCATTTCCGGAAACAGCACCGATTCCTTGCAGAGTTGTAACAACGGGAATACCTGTTGCATTGGCAAAGGCGCGCAATTCCTGACAGGCTCTAGCGATTCTTATGCCACCACCAACATAAAGCACTGGTCGTCGGCTTCGCATAATCATGTCGCGCGCCTGGGAGAGCGGCTTCGCTTCCGGTCGATGCATGGGGTCGGGTCGACTCGGTTCCCACCGCAAGGGTTCAGCAGTCGATTGCAGCGCTATGTCTTTGGGTAAATCGATGAGCACAGGTCCGGGTCGCCCCGATCGAGCAATAGTGAATGCCTCGCTGATCACTCTTGGCAGATCATCCACATTTCGCGGAAGGAAGCTGTGCTTTACCAAGGGCATCGATATGCCGTAGATATCAACTTCCTGAAACGCATCAGTACCCATCAGCGGCGAGGCTACCTGCCCGGTTATCGCAACCATAGGAACTGAATCCATTGCGGCATTGGCTATGCCAGTGATCAAATTGGTCGCTCCCGGCCCCGACGTCGCAAGGCAAACCCCTGGACGGCCCGTGACCCGTCCGTAAGCATCGGCGGCCAATGCCGCAGCTTGCTCGTGGCGCACCAATACATGGCGTAGCCTGGAGCCGAGCAGCGCATCATATAGCGGCATAATAGCTCCGCCCGGATAACCGAATACGGTATCAACACCCTCGGCTTCAAGGGCTTTGACCACCAATTTCGCACCCTGCATATTTTGACGAAAGGTCATCTATCTGCTTAGTCCTTAGAGACTGGCGGTAGCCAGAGGTCTTGCACCTTCACTGCGCTGTTCATCTTTGCGCAACCAATCCATGCTCGCTCTCAGTGGGCGGCCTGTAGCTTCAATCGGATGCTCAAGGTCCTTCTGCAACAGCTCTTTGTAATTCTTGCGACCAGAGCGATCTTCTTCAATCCACTCACGGGCAAAAGTACCGTTTTGGACTTCCACCAGCACTTTTCGCATATTCTCGCGCACCCGAGCATCGACTACGCGAGGGCCTCTTGTAAGGTCACCAAACTTGGCAGTCTCACTTACAAATTCGTGCATTTTCGCAAAACCGCCTTCGTAAATGAGGTCAACAATTAGCTTTAATTCGTGGAGGCATTCGAAGTATGCAACTTCGGGCTGATAACCGGCCTCGACCAGAGTCTCCCAGCCCGCAGCAATCAACTCGGTGACTCCACCACAGAGAACAGCTTGTTCGCCAAACAGATCTGTTTCGGTTTCTTCGGCAAACGTGGTTTCCAGAACTCCCGCTCGGGTTCCACCTAAACCATGAGCGTATGCGAGGGCAGTATCAAATGCAGTGCCACTAGTATTCTGGTACACAGCCACGAGACACGGTACGCCGCGGCCTTCTTCATACTGGCGGCGAACGAGCTGACCGGGGGCCTTCGGAGCGATCATTACAACATCGAGATCCGCGCGAGGTTGCACCTGTTGAAAGCGTACATTGAAACCGTGGGCAAACATGAGGGTAGCATTCTGCTTCATATTCGGTGCCAGTGTTTCTCTATACAGCTCTGGTTGAGCCATATCTGGAACAAGAACACAGACAACGTCAGCGCGCAGCGCAGCTTCAATAGTTGTCACGGGAGTAAAACCATCTCTGGTAGCAGCGTCAAAGGACTTTCCACCTGACCGGGCGCCCACGAGCACAGTGTGGCCGCTGTCACGCAGGTTAAGCGCATGGGCTCGTCCCTGACTTCCATAGCCGACAACAGCGATTGTCTTTCCTGACAGGGCTGCAGGCCGGACGTCTTCTTCTCGGTACATTCTAGCCATTGATATAATTCTCCGCATTATTGTGCATTTTTTGTGCAGTCATCTGCAAACTGGATACTGGTACAAGGCGCTCTCAGTTGCTCAGGAGTCACGAATTCCTTCACGAGCTATCTCTCTTGGTCGAACCTTGCTTTAACGTCTTCCTGCGTGATTACTGAGAAGATCTTCATCGGAACACCATCATGGTGTTAGAACTTCTTTGTGATTGAAAGCCGTTTGTTCTTGCATTACTGGTCCGCATCCGGTAACGGCCCCTTCAGAAGCAGACGACACCAGTCGAGCATACTTGGCGAAGGCTCCGCTTGTATACAACGGTCGCGGCACTTCCCACCCGGCAACACGGCTGGAAAGATCGACCTTCACGTCTACCAATCGCTTCTCCACATCGATCTCAATCGGGTCGCAGTCACGTACGAATGCCAATGGTCCACCGCGTACTGCTTCCGGGCACACGTGCCCGATTACAAATCCGTAGGAGGCACCACTAAATCGACCATCAGTGATCAGAGCGACGCTATCGGCCAGACCGGCACCGACAAGAGCACCGGTAACAGCCAGCATTTCTGGCATTCCCGGCGCACCAGCGGGACCTGCATAGCGAATGATAATGACATCGCCGGATCTAATAGTGCCGCCTTGAACAGCTTCGAATGCATCGTGCTCTGTATCGAAAACGCGAGCAGGTCCTGCAAAATATGTGCGGTTGTGACCAGAAAGTTTCATGACCGCACCTTCCGGTGCCAGAGAGCCGCGCAATATGGCAATGCCACCGACTTTCTTCAATGGGGCATTGGCAGAGCGAACAACCATTTGTCCTTGTGTCTCCACTGCCTCGCGTGCTTCATCAAACAAAGACATTCCAGATACGGTGGCACCGTCGACTATCAGGCCGGCAGTCATGAGCCTCTGAGCCACAAGAGCCTGGCCGCCAGCACGCTCGAGGTCTGGAGCTGTATAGAGCCCTCCCGGTTTCAAACTTACAAGAATCGGAGTCTTGGCTGATATGCGATCGAAGTCCTCAAGGGTGAACTCGACTCCGAGTTCACGAGCAATTGCCAGAATGTGCAACACAGCATTAGTAGAGCCACCACTTGCCGCAACCGATGCCACTGCATTTTCCAGGGCAGCACGAGTGACAACGGAACGCGGACGAACATCTTTGGCTAATAACTGCATCACCAATTCTCCGCAACGAAACGCAGCCTGCTCTTTGCGAGGATCTTTCGCCGGAATGTCATTCACTCCCATCGGAGAGATGCCCATGAAAGTCGCCGCCATGGACATCGTGTTAGCGGTAAATTGTCCTCCGCATGCACCGGCCCCGGGGCACGCACTATTTTCCAGGCGGTTCAGATCTTCCAGCGACATCCTTCCCGCTGCGCATGCACCTACCGCTTCAAATACATCTTGTATCGTCACATCATGCCCATCGAACTTACCAGGCATTATTGAGCCGCCATAGAGCATAAGCGACGGTAAATTCAAGCGCGCAAGCGCCATGATCGCAGCAGGAATGGTTTTATCGCATCCGGACAACACAACTACCGCATCGAAAAGATGACCACGAACAGCAACTTCGATGGAGTCGGCAATTACTTCCCGCGAGATCAGGGAGGCCTTCATTGCCTCGGTGCCCATGGAGATGCCATCGGATACCACAATGGTGTTGAATTCCAGGGGCGTACCGCCTGCGTGTCTGATACCTTCTTTAACCTGTGCGGACAACGTGCGCAAATGATAGTTGCAAGGTCCTGCTTCAGTCCACGTATTTGCAACACCTACCAGAGGCTTTTCGAGATCTGCATCGCTCAGACCGATCGCTTTCAACATGGCACGAGCAGGTGCCCGATGATAGCCTTTTTTTATCTGATCGCTATTCACTGTCAATTTCTCCAAAAACGAGCCCCCCGCACCATAACTACCGGGTGCGGGGGGCTGAAGCGTCGATTTCGTAATCTATGCCAGTAGCCCGCACCCCGGGTTCAGAATCAGAACCAGGAGAGCAATAATGACTACGAGAATAAGGCTACGAGACAATTTAAAATCCACTTTTGCGAAACGGATAAGTGCGGACCTGCGTTTTGCGCTCTACAAGCATATTCTAAATTAGCCGAGCGTCAAGGAGGAGCAGTGAAAACTGTTTACGAAAAACACTCCGTGGAACTCAGGAGGCTCGAGAAAGCGTGTCTTCATCAGAAGTTTGAGGTATTAACAATTCGTTCACACTTGGTGGTTGGACAAAGTGTCGATGAACATAAGCAATGTTAATCGCGTCGACTAAGGCTTTAATTGCCGAAATCTCGATGTCTTGATCTATACCGGTGCCTTCATGAGTAGTGCCATCTGCAGAGACGACGATATGAGACACGCTATTTGCGTTTACTCCCTTTGAGTCGGAGCCGCTACGATGACTCAAAATTTCGAAGTCGCCGAATTCACGTTGCAGTATATTCTTCACTGCAGCCAGGGCAGAATCCTTTCCGGAGATTTTGTCTTCCATGCACAGCCCCCGGCCAAATACGAGCCCCTGCAGCCACACGCAGACCTCATCACCTCGGCGGGCATAGTCTATTTGCTCAAGTACAATCGGGCGGCGATAGTCGAAGTAAGCGCGTATCAACTCATTGTCAGTGATGCCTTTGCGGCGCTCACTGTAGCGATCTTTGATGAACTGCGCGATTGTGGACTTTTCATTGTCTTTGCAAACAAAACCGTGTTCTTCGATAATCGCTTTAGCATGATTACCACCGCTCAATGGACCGAACAACAAAGTAATTTTCTTTCCGACTTCGACAGGATCAAAGGGCTGGTAAGCCATCGGATTCTTGAGAATGGCATTGGTATGCCCACCCGATGAGTGGCGCGATGCGTTATCTCCGGTAACGGGCCAATGGGGCTGACGCGGGAGCATATGTTCAGAAACGAAATTGGAGATCTTCTGCAACTGCTCGGACGCCACGCCAGTGAGGAATTGACCGGAGCCAAACTGCTTGATTAACATTACACACTGCTCAATGGAAGCGTTCCCGGCTCGCTCACCGATGCCGTTGATACAACCTTCAATTTGACGAGCCGGTCCTTGAAACACGGCGTTGATGGTATTTTGAACGGCCAGCCCGTAGTCATTGTGGCAATGCACAGACCAGATGATTTCTTTGTCGGGATACTCCGAAGAAATTAAACGGGCGTGCTTTTCCATGGTTCGAACGAAGTATGTTTCTCCCTCTAGACTGCAGGCACCGCCTATAGTATCGGGGCAGTTTATAATAGTGGCACCCGCCTCTACGGCAGCTCGAATGAGCTCTGTGGTGAAGTCAAAGTTTTCACCCACTCGTGAGTAGCCTTCGGGACTGAATTGAACTTCCAGACCGGCATCACAGGCTAATTTCACCAGTCGGAAGAGATTTCGTATCAGTTCATCATGTTCGCCGGCTTTGCTCCCCAGAGACGCAGGCATCAGAGCCGGGTCCACCGGCATATAGGTGTGCAGCCGCCCCAGCCCCCGAGGGATAACCGCAGACAGAGCCTCGATGGTCTTGAGCACCTGATCTTCACGTAGCTGGCAAAGCGCAGCTACGGTAAGCGCTCGATTCTCCGCTGCCACCATTTTGCTAATCTCGTGGACGATTTCGAAATCGGTTTTGCTCGCCGATGGGAAACCCGCTTCCAGAATGTCGATTTGTAACTCGCAGGCCAGTGCTGCATATTGCAAATTCTGAGCAAATGTCATTCCGGCGCCCGGACACTGCTGACCATCACGCAGAGTGGTGTCAAACACCTTGATTCGCTGCGACCGCGAATCGTCGAGTGTGGGCGGCGAAAAATCTTCAGTGCAAGACAAAACGTTCTGTGCTTGTACTGTTACTTGAACTTGTGCATTTGCGTGTGCGTGAACACTAGTTCCTGGTGATATCACAACAATTCCTCCCCAAAAGCAAACAGGGCTCCGTCAGTAACAGAGCCCCGGCAGTGGTTTTGATAGCTGCAGCTCCGCTCTAAGTAATACCTGCCAGCAGCAGGTCGCAAATGAGACCGGCAAGCAGAAGAGCAAAAATGGCTACGACAAAAATCATGCAGCAATTATGTTGGTGCCCGGGAAATGTGTCAACGAATAGTTCACTTGTGTGTCAATGTCGTCACCAATAAGGTGCCATTATTTATGTGGATTCACTTCAAACATTCAATAGTAATATTGTTCTGTCCTTGGTCCATCAAATTGTAGTTCTTCACATGGTAAATCGAACAGATCCGAATGCGGCAATGAGGCGCTGAGGATCTGTTCGATTGTCGGCGTGACACGTGCCGATTTATTCAATTATCTCGTCGTGGAGTTAAGTGCCTAGTATCCGCAACGCACACGCAGAGAGGTTACTAGAGATGGATTGCGAGTATGGACGTAATCCAAAAATGCAGGATCAGAGTATTGATCCCAGCTAGAAGCGCCATTCCACTTATTTTGGTGATACTGAAGCCACTGAGCTCTCATCTGATTATCAAGCTGTTGCTGCTGAATTGTCGACACTCGGTTCTCGTTTCTGTTTCGCCAATTGTCCCGCAAATGGCTTCTCTGATCGTTCCAATCATGCTGATCCCAGTTCCAACTATTGTGGTTGTTATCATTGTGTCCATGGTGAATGTTCCGACCATATTGCGCTGAAGCATGTGAACCTGTGTTGATCTGCACACCAGGTGCGTTAACTTGTACGTTGGAATGACCATTCCGAACGTTGACATCGACAAATGGCACGCGTATTTTAACTGAGTCACCGTATTCGGCAAGGGCAGAGCGCGCCGAGATGCTCGTTAAAGTCAAAGCAGCCAGTATGGTCGATAGAAGTAGGGTTTTCATAATCCTCCGATGGGATTTAATCATTAATCTGTTAATACGTTCATTATGAACGGAGTAAATGAAAACTGGGTGAGAACCAATCTTCTTCACCTGGCAAGATCGTCATATGTGCGCAGATAAACTACATCGCAATAATCGGAAACAAAAATTGATGACGTATCAGTGTGCGGAGAAAACGCTCGTCCTACAATTAGGGAATCTTACCTGACGAGATTGTTTCAGCATTGACGGAAGATCTCTGCAAGAAGATGACGGAAGCTCTGCAGGAAACGTGCTTGATAGAGGATCTTCGACGTTGACTGTCCCATGCGACTCATTTCAACTTGATTGCTTTGCTCAAATCAGCTATGGCATCGTTGTACAGAGCTATCTCCGATACGCCGTATCAAACGATCAATCTCCAGCTTGAAAATCAATTTTGGTGAACATATCTGCTATATCTGAATCTTCGTCTACATAGATAAGAACGGACGGTTCACCCCTTTGGTGGTTCATGGCTTCAATTTGGCAACATGGGCAAGTGAGATTTCCTCGTACGAAGCAAAACGTCAACGAACACTCACGACACAGATAGTACCCTTCCTTTCGGACCTCAACTTCTAATTGCATCATGATCCTCTCTCCTCTAATTCCCTTCGACTATCAAAATCGTAGAACTTCCGTGTGTGATAACGATGAAGATTATGGAGAGAATATGGCGCGCCTGACTCCAAGGCAATCTGTCGAACATCCCCTTATGAATTGGCAAATTAATTGGCATAGGTTTTGCGAACTATTTGGTAGATCCCAAAAACAAGCGAGCGAATTTGGACGCGAGGAGTTACGGGGAATGCCCGTAGAATTGATTTGTTCCGGCTACCCTCTATACGTTCTCACCAGTCGATAAAAATGCGGCTTCCAGTCTTTTCTGTAAAGAGATAATCCTTTCTTGAAGAGAAGCAGCTTGAAGCAGCTTACCTCTTGCTTCGCACCACTCTCGGTAAAAATGAAGAGGATGAGTGAGAAATGGATGATCAACGCCGTACTTCCTTTCGACGAAATCGATCGCATATTTGAATTCCAATTCCGCATCGTCTGGTTTGTCGTTGGCGATAGCCAACAGCCCCAGATCTATATGGTAGTCTGCTTGCCGACAGTCATCTCTCTGCTCATTTGGATTACTTGCCAGTCGCCTCTGCGCTGCCTCAATCCATCTCGAACACTTGTCAATATTTAGCTTCGAAAGAAAAGCCCTAGTCAGGGCTCTGTGTACTTGGAATCGACAATCGGGCCGCAGATATTTTTCAGAACTCAGTACTTGAAGGAGTTCAATTGCTTCGTCATATTGCTTGGCCATTATCAATGCGCGACCTAGTGGCAGACTGTAAGCCAGCCTCCATTGGTAATCATCGGCAAAAAAGAATAAGACATTGCGGTACGCAGCCACCGCCTTTTCAAAGTCTAATTGCAGATCAAGCACTCGAGCACGTTGCAGAAGCACGTCCGCTGCAATATCACCGACCAGCGCTTCCTGCGTAGCACTCAACTCACGGAGCCTTTTCTCAGCCAGGTTTAGCCACTTTGCTGATTCATTCAGGTTGCCTACAGTAAGCCAGACTTGGCTCAACATGCACACTGTTGACACATAGTCTGCTGGTGAATTGTTCCAATTCGGCTCGAGTCGTTGGACCTCCTTTTCTAATACATCTGAGGACTCCTCTAAGCGCCCCAAGTCGCTAAGCAATTGGGCCTGCTTTTGAATCCATCCGCTAATGTTATTCTGAGGGACCAATTGCTGCTGGACCGCAATATACTGTTTACAGTATTCCAGCGACTTATCTAAGTGCAATTCACGTTCTTCAAGGTCTGCCAAGTATCCCCAGCCTTCAGCTAACTGCAACTTGTGATTGCGATTTTTTGCATTCAACACACCGGCTTCCAGCATTTTTCTGGCATCCCCATATTGGCCAGTGTACACGTAGAGATGCCCCATCTGTATTTGTGCGATACCGATTAACTCGTGTCCTGCTGGTAGTTTCTCTGTGCGGATGGATAGGATTTCGTCCCAGATCTGCTCAGCTTCCTCGTAGCGCAACAACGACGTGAGGCATCTGCCGACGCCTGCCAAGCAAGGTGTTATGCTTAGCTTGTTCGCTGTCTGGAAACCGCGTACGATTTCCGTCGCTTTTCGATGTGCTACTAAAGCTTCCTGGTAATCGCCCTTGGCCTCAAGCGCCATGCCATATGCAACGAGTGCCGACAGCAATTCCGTCCGAAGCAATCGATATGGCGGACTTGTCTTATTCTGTTTTGCTAACTCTTCTTCAAGGAGCAAAACTGATTGCGATGCATATCTCAAAGCCGACTCATTGTCAGCAAGGGCTGAATATATAGCAGACAGGCGGTGATCCATCCGCGCTAAGGTGAGGGTATGGCTCGATTCGCTCATCTCTTTTCTAGCAGACATGAAAGAGGAAACAGCCTTCTCACCTTTGCCTTCATTAACCAGTTGAAGCGCATGGTTGAAGAGTTGGTCATACTTATGACCGTCCTCAACGAATGTTGTGCTCCAGTTCGGTACGGAATCGTTGGAAGGAGCCTCTTCACGGCCAAACAAAATCGACCATATCTTTTGGAACCAGCCTTTTGGATGCTGTTTTGAAGGCAACATTCGCGAAACTCCGGCCACACTGCTACGGAAGTTATTCCCGTTTTTGTCCATTGGCGTCATGAATTTGGGAAGACGCTTCTCCTGTGCGATCATCCCGTTGACAGCTTCCGTGCTAGAGAACCAGACAAATAGAGCATTTTAGAAGACCGTGGATTCCCGCGCAACTGCAGCGCGATCACCTAAAGAGACAGTGCGCCAAGAGCGGTGCAAAATGCGTCTATTTCCTGTTCCGAGTTGTAATAGTGAACAGATGCGCGCACAATCGATGCCAGTCCCCGAGCCTCCATATCAAGACGGGTTCCCTTTGAAGACGATGTTGACACGTTAATCGCACGTTCTCTCAACGCGAGGTGAATTTCGTCAGGCGACAAACCCTCCATCGAGAAGGTCACGATGCCACACTTTTGTGCGCCAATATCATGAACACTTACGCCACACATTGAAGCCAGTTGGAGCCGAAGCTGTTCAGCCAGAGCCTTGATTCTAAGCTCAATATTTTCCATGCCCCAGCCTCTGGCGTATTCGATCGCCGCGATGAGACCAAGTTTTGATGCATAACTACACTCCCACGTTTCAAATCGCCGCGCGTCGTTTCGCATCGTATACGAGTTTGCGGAAGTCCATTGGGCAGCATGAAGATCCAAGAATATCGGCTCAATATTTTCGAGCAGTTCATTTCGAATGTATAGAAAACCTGTGCCTCGTGGTCCACGCAAGAATTTTCTACCTGTGCACGAAAGGATGTCACAGCCTATTTGCTGTACATCAATGACCATTTGCCCGACTGATTGGCATGCATCGAGCAAGTACGTTACGCCTGCCTTTTTCGCGACACGCCCGACTTCGGCTGCAGGATTCACCAGCCCGCCATTCGTTGGCACATGCGTGATTGCAATCAATTTTGTTCTGCGGTCAATTCTCTCTTCAAGTGCAGCAATGCAAAGTTGGCCCGATTCGTCATTGGGAATCACGTCTATAGTTGCTCCGGTACGACGAGCAATTTGCAGAAACGCAATGTAATTACTTGCGTACTCAGAGACAGACGTTAAAATCTTATCGTTTGCTTGGAAATTCAATGAATAAAACGCCATATCCCATGCACGAGTAGCATTCTCAATAAAGGCGATCTCAGACGATGCACAATTCAACAGCCCGGCCACGCCGTGATAAAACGAGTTCAGGTCCTCTTCCCTTTTATCCTCCGCCTCGTAGCCACCAATTTCCTGCTCCAGCTTCAAATGTGCTTGCACTGTCTCCACCACTATATCGGGCATAAGCGCGGCGCCGGCATTATTAAAGTGGAGAACGTTTTTGCATCCACTCGTTTCGTTTCGAGCACGATCCAGATCAATCATTGTTCATTTCCGTTTCTAAGTACATGATGCGTAAATTCTACACCTGATCACATGGTCAGATACGATCGCATTAGACACAGCACCTCTGTGCGTACTTGCCAAATCAATCGCAATATGTCGAATGACTTATAAGTCGACTTTGGCGGAGTTGCTGAACGACCGCACAACCGAGTTGGCACGAACAAGGAAAGGATTCCATACTCCAGACATTTTTCATTCCGCTTACAATCTCCCGTTTAGTGTTGCAGTGCGGAAGAATCCCTTCTAATATACGCTCATGGAAATCATAATGCGTGTTGAACAAGTTGCAGTCGGCGATCAGTCAGCCGGGATTTTGAAAACGCCCTGTCTCCATCTTGAATTTTCGCTCGAGGGGATAATCGGCGATCGGCATGCGGGCTTTACCAAGCCGGCGGACGGACGAGACGAAGGTGTGAAGCGTGGGACTATCATAAGAAATTGGCGACAGTGGTCGGCTGTTTCCACTTACGAACTTCAGGAGATCGCTCAAGGACTTAATATTGATAGGGTAGAGCCTACCTGGTTAGGAGCGAACATTACGTTCTCCGGCTACGATCGATTCACCCACATTCCTAAAGGGTCCACCATTTGGTTCGCATCAGGATTAGTTCTTACCGTTGAAGGTGAGAACGCTCCATGCATTGGACCCGGCAAGGCAATTGCCAGTCATTTTGACCACGTGAAAGCGGCCGATTTCCCGAAAGCTGCAAAAAATTTGCGCGGTTTGGTAGGAGTAGTTTACAGACCGGGTCGCTTAACCACAGGTGCTGAAGCAGTGATCAAGATTTACAAGCCCTATGACGCCATTACCAAACCACCGGAACGATTCGCCAAGTCCAATCGCTGACTGAGAACGATTCTTACGGGACTGGAGAATTCGAGCCAACAATTAGCGAAAACTATTGCGATTTTTAGTCCAACTAAGAGCCAATCCGAATATATACGGTTGAGGATAAGGATTGGAAGACGTAAATGAGCGATAAAAGATTTGAGAAGAACGAGCCGCCACCAAAGGACGACAAAGACGATCCGCGTAACAGGCTGAACCTGGTAGACGAGTATAAGCCGCCACCGCGGCCAAATACGGCGACAGTGCCGCCAGAGTCTATGGTTCCTCCGGTCCAAAAACCGGCCGACGTCGCTCAACCGAGGCTCCCTAATCAGCCCTTGCTTCCTGGTCAACCTCTTGCAGGCCCCCGGGTGGATCTGGTTGGAATGGCAGCGGCGTTAAACCCGGAGCGACTGAGCACTCAGTCGGTCGACCAATTGGCACAAATGTACTTAATTGATCCGGAACGCACCCGTCGCTCGGTGGATCAGGTGGTTGCATCGGAGAAATCAAAGAGCAATGACTTCTTAACTGATATGGGCGCAGCCGGTATTGGCTTAGTCACCAAGTTCGGCGTCGATAAAGTGTTAACACGTGGTCCGGGATGGACCCGACCGATCGGTTTCGTAGCCGGTGCATTTGCAGCCGGTCTGAGCAAGGATTTATTGACCGATGGTCAGCTCGGCAATGGCACAGACTGGTTGCGCGGAGCAGGCGTGTATGGCGGCAGCGTGCTGCTCATCAAAGGGATGGCGCTTAACCCGTCTCGGGCAACTCTTGGAGCGACAACACTAGAGGGGCTAACGGCACGCACAGGCGTAACGGGGTTGACTGGTACTTCCGCTCAGGTTTCCGAACAACTGCTGATTGCAGGCGCGGGAGGTTCCAAGCTGGCTCGAGTTGGACAGTATTTGAATCCGATGAATTATACAGGGCTCACTTGGAACAATGGTTTGCGGGTAGCTGGCATTGGCGGCCAGACCAGCGCGGCACTAGTGGCTGAAGGCGGTATGAGTGTTGCACAGTTCAATGCAAGACGAAACATTGGACAATTCGCGACGCGATTCGGCAGTGCCTATGCATTTGGGGCTGGAAGGGAAGGTCTATATATAGGAACAGGACAAACCACTGCTGATGGTGGCAACTATGACTTAACTTCTGCAGTTTCAGAAATGAATCTCTCGGGACTCAAATTGGGAACTACCGCAGCGTTACTGCTTCCAGCACTCGGTACTGGCGCGAGGGTGTTACCTGGCGGTGCAAGATTGTTGGACACTGGAGCGGCAGCCGCGGGACGATTTGGACCAACTGGTGCGGTGACACTGGAAGCACTTCTGCCAGCGGCAGCCGCAGGAAGTTTGCGCACTGTTCAGCACCAAACCAACGCCGCCGGCATTGAGGCAAGAGCTGCTCACGCCCGCGCATTAGTTGATCAAGCAAAGGCGGACGAAAAACTGAGAGGACGCTGATTGCATTTGGAATGAAACCATGATGGCCGGTCAATTGGCACAGATACTGGCGCTACACTTCTCGAATGTTGGCTCTGCGTTCGGTACAAAATGACACAGGTCGTAGAAGTAAGACCTTGCCGGATTTGATGGCAGATAGAGCAGGCGCATTCGCACACCGATCTTATCAAACTCGCTTTGATTTAAATTAATTCGTTTGTAATAACGGACGTTATCTACAACGTAACCAATTTGGACTGATGGTGCATCCTTGTAATCCCAAGATGAGATTGTTACTGCATGGGTAGTTCGGCCAAAGGCGGCAAGAATTAGATGACGGATGGGTTCTCGCCAGATTTCTATTTCAACGCAAATCAGCACCACGGCCAGCGCAATGGCGAAAAGAAGGTCGAAGCCATAGAATAATTCAGGCAACTCACGCCCCTGCAAAAGAACGCGACGCTGTTTGAGTAACAGGCATGATTCGCCATAGAAGGGATCATTCGCCTGAGCGGGTCCAACTCTAACAATCACACCTTCTCCGACCTTCGGCGTTACAGATCGTTCACTGTACCTGACTCTATCAGTAAAGACCTTTCTGTCTTTTCGGAACTCAAACATAACTTCGCCACTACCAACCCTACCATGCTGAACGTCCAACACTTTACCGACGCAATCCTCCCCGTACATTGGTAACACTACTGCCGATACCACAAATATGTACAGGAACATCACTGCAGCCCAGGTGAACGGGCAAACCAGCATGAACAATTGACTCAGTAATGGATTCATGCGGCAACACTGAGGATTGTAGCTGACTCTTGAAGTTACGGCCCGAGCGATTGCGCAAGAGGAGGCACTATCTAAGGAGGTTCGGATAAACGACAGAATATTTCGAAGAATGAAGGTTAGCGAACTCTGTAGGGCACTCTGATTTGACGCCGATTGCGTTGGCTGCACATGGTGTAACGAACTAGTCTGAAATGGCTGCGTTGTAGAGGATAACAGGGTGATCGATGTACTGGATAAAGCCGTTTCGGCATCTTCTGCCAGCTGTCTACGAAACAATCTTCCGGTTTCTCTTAGTTCAGGGCAAGGGTGCTCATCAAGTAACGCAAGAATGCTAGACCGATCAGGATTTCGAAAGTCTCCCTCCCGAAAGAGCAGACAGTCGTCGCAGCCGTTAACTTTGCTCAGCAGGGAAGGATCGAGACGCAAGCACCGAAGCGATGTTTGAATTACAAGAGACGAAAAATGATCCAGATTTGAACCAAAGTGTTTGGCCGCACGGTGCGGATGCTGATAGTTTCGATGACCTAGCTCATAGCTAAGCATCCCAGTCAGGGCCGGCACAAACATTGCATCATAGTCAACAAGCTTCAGCCCATCCGCAGTTACAAGAATGTTTCCGTGCTGCAAGTCACCATGCGCAATACCAACCGCGCGTAACCGTGTAATCAACCTCTCGAAAGCATCTTCAAGACAGCGCATTTTCTCAGCATTCTCAACATTGTCATGAACGTATCTGTCAAGGTTGACGCCATCTACCCAAGCCACTTTTACCAGCGGGAACTGTGCGCCGTTAACGAGAATTCCCTGAGCGATGTATTCGAACTCCACGGTCTCAGCAAGGCTCGCATTTCGAAGGGCTGTAGAAATCGCACGATAGCGAAGATGTTGATCGGGAGGACCTGAAAGAAGACATCGAACAGCCCATTTTTCATTGGCGGGAGAAACACACTCGTAAACTGACGCAAAATTACCTGAGATAACTCGAGGCAAGCCCGTGGGGCTCCGAATTGGCGCACATTGACGCAAGTAACCATTGCGGACAGTTATGTCCATATTTTGAATTGCTTCGTCATAATCCAATGCCGAAGGCCAAATGAACCCGTTTCCATTTACGTCGTTCACCATATTCTCCACCACAATACATCCCAGCAAATTTATGCCATGGATCACACCAAAAAGACTGTGCAGTAGTGCAAAATATCTTGCACAACTGCGCAGCAGGTTCCGAAGAAGCGCGCGGAAACCCGCCGCAGGGCTTCGCCCTCTGGATCAATTTGGTGCAATGCCAATGAAAGCAATTTGCAGCGAAGACCTGTTGAGCAACAAACAGGGCGGTTTAATTCACTGGCGTCTACAAAGGCAATTACGTTGACTCGCAACCTACGCTTTAGAGAAGGATTGGGAGTAGTGGCCGGCAACCTCTTCTCTCGAAATTCTACAGATTAACACTTCGTCTAAGAAATGTAGGACGACCTTACTTCTTGCCCTCCGGCGAGATTCTCAACATCGCCGGCACATAATCCATGAGACGATTTGTGGCACGACGCCAAAATGGTGGAAGATATTGCGGAGGCAAACTCGATAATTCTATCTCTACCACGCCGATGGGTCTGTTTGCACGACTGAGTTGAAGAAAACCCAGAATGCCATCATTGGGAGAATTGGGATAGGTAGCCATCAACTGCCCTTGGAGTGTTTCCTTCTGCAGCGTTCTGTCAGTAAGTATCCTCGATTTCTTCTGTAGAATCCCGAGTTGCTCTCCCGAGACCCGCCAGGTCATGTCAAAGTCTCCTGGAGCAGCTTTGTTGGTAACAACACTTCCTCCAACGAAAACCCGGTCACCGCCTTCATGTTTCGCCAACTCCCGCATCAGGAATTCCATACCTTTTAGGAGTTCTTGCCTGCGCGGGGTAGCGCCGAATCTCTGCACAAATTCCGGCCAGGCAGCCTTGTGAATACCCGGTGGAAGAAAACCGTCAGCAGTGAAAGCCGGTAATGGCACACTTTGAAGTCCGTCGCCAGAAGGGCGCGGCAACCGCGTTTCCAACGGGCCCCACTGTTTATAAAGCCTTGAACCTAGTGAGGCACCGGCGAACATTACAGCGCTCTCTACAACAAGAGGTGCCAGTGAAGCCTTAATTTGAGTACGGTGTTCTTCCAGGTGAACCGGCGACTGCCAGGTGTCTGATGCCGCACGGGAAGTATTATTCAGGTAGGTCCCCAACTGATACGCCGCAGCCAGTCCCAATCCAATTCCGCCGACCCGCCCCGTTACTTTCAACCAGCCATGTGAGTTAGCAGCGTACTGCATCGAAACCGCTAGTCCACCACCAAAGACAAATTGACCACCCGTTAAGAGAGGATGATCGACCACAGCTTCTTTCGCTGTCGTTGGAATCTCTGCAATGCCAGAAGAAAACAGATCTACTTCGCGAGCAATTTTGTCCCAGATTGGTTCTGAGACCTGAAGCATTGAGGGAGTGATTGTTAGGTGATCCATGGACGATCTCTGCCAGCAATCAAATACTAAGGCATGGGATGAATCCAATGACGCAGTATTTCTACTAATCGGAACGCAAGAAGTGAACAATTAACCTTCATTTAGACCTCAAGCCGAAACAAACATGGTTCGGGCACGGACTTTTCTCGACTATCGAAGTGAAGAAACCAGTATGACACTGAACTCTCACCGTCTAAGCACCCGGGTATTGCTCAGCGAATGCTACAGTGACCTTAACCAGATTGCATCGGTAAGGAAGCGGGTTTGATCCCCCTGGAAGGAACCTAGTCCAGGAACGACTACGATATACTCAACCAGCAGTCTGTTATCAGGTTACAGCCAATCCGAGAACGTCTAAAGTAGCTTCTGGAGTGACAGGACAGCACCATGAACCAACTGGGGATTCAATGACAAAATCTATCGCTCGCTTTCAATCGATTGCGTTCTTGGGAGCACTCAGCCTGTTTCTTACTATCACAAATTTCCTTCCGTCATATGCCGTAACTGATCCGTCTCAATCAGTGCAGGAAGCATTGAAGGCGAATGCAGCGGGGACGGCATCACTAAAAGTAGGCAAATCGACTGAAGCTGAAGCTTCCTTTAAGCAAGCACTGGCGCTGTCCGAGCAGTTGCCCGACAACAATCGCAACAAAGATCCACTCATTGCTACATGCTGCGACAACCTCGCTTTGATGTATAACGATCAGGCAAAGTATGCAGAGGCTGAAGTACTTTTCAGTCGCTCGCTGTCAATTAGAGAAAGGCTGAAGGGCGTGAGCAACGCCAGCAAAATACTGAACCTCAATAATGTGGCCACCGTACTGGAAAACCAATCGAAGTATTCGCAGGAACTGCCACTGCTTAAGGGTGTGTTGTCCATAGCGGAACAATCTACAAACAAGGATGATACGGGCGTAGCGCAGGCCTGTTTTCATCTGGCGGAAGTTTACCGGCTTTCGGGTAACTCTGCGGATGCCGAACTGCTGCATAAGAGAGGGCTGTCTATCAGAGAAAAACTTGTTCCAGAGTCCGAAGAGACAGCAGCAAGCCTGAATTCACTAGGGATGGTTTACGGAGAACGGGGACTATATCAGGAGGCTGAGCCATTGTTTCGACGTGCATTGGCGGTGAGGGAGAAACTATCTGGCAAAGAATCTCCAACACTTGCTCCTCTGTTGAGCAATCTGGCGACAGTCAATGGAAAGATGGGTCGCATCGATCAAGCGGCGGCTCTTTTGACCAAGGCGCTACATATCAGCGAAATAGCTCTGGGACCGGAGGACCTGACCGTTGCAGCCTATCAAAAGAATCTGGGTTCTGTCTATGCGGAAATCGGTCGCTATGACGAGTCAATACGACTCATGAAACTAGCGTTGGCAACAAGAGAAAAGAAACTGGGAAATGAGAATGAAAGTGTCGGTGCATCACTGAATGACTTGGGCATTCTCTATCAGTCGCAAGGCAAATACTCAGAAGCTCAAGACGCTATGTCGAAGGGCTTATTGATACTCGAAAAGCGACTTGGTCCAAAACACCCGGACGTTGCTAGAAGTCTAGATAGTCTTGGTTCGGTATATTTAGACGAGGAAAAGTTCGATCTTGCTGAATCGTTTTTGAACAGGGCGCTCAAGATCTACGAAGCAAGTTTTGGCGCGAACAATCCACAAGTAGCACAAGTAATGAAAACGCTGGCGGACCTTAAAAACAAGCAGAATCGGTATTCCGAAGCAGACGATTTTTATCAAAAGAGCGCAGGCATCTTTAAGAATTCCTACGGAATAGATCATTCTCTCTATCGCAATACCAGTAGAAATCTCGTCAATACGCAAATATCGGAAAATAAGCTAGTAGAAGCAGCGGCGCTGATGGAGCAAATACTATCCATTGACCAACGCCTCACCGGTACCAGAAGCGCCCTGGTCGCCAGTGACTTGCTCACCCTCTCGCGAATTTACCAGAAGCAGCGAAAATCGCAAGAACAACAAGACGCGCTAACCAAGGCCGAGTCGATCAAGAAAATGCTTCCGGGAGCTCCCACTGCACCTTCGGCGGATCACACTCGGGCACCAAGTATTACCGGTGAAGTCGGGCAGAAGTGGGCTTTGGTTATTGGGGTCAGCAACTTCAAAGACCCGAGTATGAATTTGAAGTATGCGGCTAAGGATGCCACAGACTTCAGCACCTACCTGGTGAAGAATGGTCATTTCAAGAATGACCATGTGAAATTGTTGACAGACGACAAGGCTACCCGCCAAAACATAGTCGACCTCCTCGGTGATCAATGGCTTTCTACCAAAGCTACGAAGAAAGATCTGCTGATAATATATGTCTCCAGTCATGGTGGCAAACCGATGCACGACACCGGTGTCAACTTCCTCGTTCCCTACGATGGAAATTTTCGAAATTTGCTTACATCTGGAATACCCATGGAATGGCTGTCTCAGATAATCAAAGACCAGATACCCTGCGAACGGGTGGTGCTGATATTAGACGTATGCCATAGCGGTGCGGCCGCGACAGATCAGACGGATACAGGTCCAACGAAAGGAACAACGAAGCAAGAAGATTCCGGCGTCAATATCGCGAAGAAGGAAGGAAGCAAGGAAATTTTTTATCGAAAACTGAATTTTGATGCATCAAAATTGAGCGCAGGCAAAGGACAGTTCGTCATGTGTTCCAGCCAGGTGAATCAACGCTCCTGGGAATCAAAGAATTATCAAAACAGCGTGTTCACACATTGGCTGATCGAAGGACTTAAGGAAAAGGGCGCAACGACAACTCTGGGCGATGCTTATGATTTCATGAAAATGCGCGTCGAAGATGAAGTTCTTCGCGATCGTGGTGAGCAGCAAACACCTCTCATTCGTAAAAGTTGGCAGGGTGAGGAAGTGGTAATTGGCGCTCAGTAGTTTTTAGCTTAAGTATGCATACCATTTTATTTGCAGAAGACAGCGGGTGGCGCAGACGATGAGATGCATGCATGATAGATAGTGATGTCCGCCCGACGGCAAGCAGCGCCACACCTCGGTGCAGAGGACATTCGCTGTTCCAATATCCGGTCCGGCTAAATCACGTTGCCTGATTCGACCTGGTCGAGGTATTGCACTATTGCTTCTCTCACCAGATCTGACATCTTTCTTCCTTGTGCACCTGCAATTTTTTTCAAGCGCAATTGATCGCCGGAGTTTAATTTTCTAGCTATTGTCGGGTAGCTTTTATTATCGGCATGTTTTTCCCTGCAAACGGTAAGAAACCTCTCATTCAACTGGTTACCCGTTTTCGCTAGCCCCGTTTGTTTTTTATTGCTCGAGTATGTGTTTGGGTTGCGTGTCGGTGCCTCCTCCACGCGCGGTTTCTTGATATGCGCTCTGCTTGTAGTTGAGCTGTTCGCTGCCACCCATAATCGCATCACCGGGCATCTGCCGGTATATGGTAGTCTGTACCTCTGATGTCCTTGTCGGCACACCTCTCGGTGATTGATTGTCTGATGACAGACTCCAAATACAGTCATGAAAATCCATTTTGTCTCTCTTTTACATACGCAACGCACAATCCGGCATTGCTGATTTTGAAAGAAAAAGGGTATCAATTGGAAATCATTTTAGACGAGGAAGGAGATGGTTCAACTTTCGTAGCCACTGGTCCCGGCAGACGTTTTGCCGCTAATGGCGGCGCAGAATTGCTGGGGCTGGTAACTGTTTGGGAACACTTCGGAATTCAATGGTCACAGCGAGAGCCGGATCTCATGAACGAACTGATTCAAGAGAATCTGGAAGAGTAAGTGCAACCATGAAATCCTTCATGGATCAGTTCGGCACACTGGCAACGCGAAACGACTGTACCATCACCGCAATATCGGGTTGAGGTGTCGGATGACATTCTCAGTTGCTCCCGCCTGATGTTCGTTCAGCCATAGGCGTAATTCTGCGAGCTTGGAGCACCTTTTCTATATCACACCCGCATTATTGAGAATGTTGCGCCGGACTGTTGACATCCGGCGCAAACTCGCTTTGCTTTCGAGGAACAACCGCAGATGTCAAGCACGGCTTGCATTGGCACTTTTCGAAAAACATTGAGCAACAATGCTCTACGGTACTGTTCCAAAATCGAGGCACCAAATGCAGTATTAGCAATTGCTAATTCGACTGAGTAATTCCCGCACTGATAGCGGTCTGATAAAGCCAATCTAATAGTCACAGCTTAAGAATCGTATTACAGTCGACTTTGTAAAGAAACTTGTTGCATCGAACGAGGACGGACACCGCGAGGGTTTGCGGTGGTGCCGTAACGCGCCGCGGAGGATATAACAATGGGTGACAATACTTTCGATTCCATGCGGGCCAAAGACGTTCTACCGGCGGTCAAGGGCGAAGAGGACGCTCTGATTAATAAGCTGGCAAGAGAGATGTCTGCGCAACCAATTCGCACTGTCGATGCAGCGCCGGACAGCGCGGCTGCTCGATTCGGCATAGCCACCGCCAAGGGGCTCACGCATTTGCCCGAAGGTATTTGGAACTCAGTGGTTCACAATGTGGAGCATCCGCTAGAGGCCCTGACCACAGTGGGAATGGGTGCGGGATTGGCACTGGTACTAAAGACGGTGCTACCGCAAGGAGGCCTCGCCGGTAAGATCGCAGGCGCAGCCATAGGCGGTTACTTCACCTACAAAGCGGCTGAACCGATGATGGACGCTCTCGGCAAAGCCAATCGCGCCACAACCATGGCCGAACTTGACGGCGCAGGGGCACAGTTGGGAGATGTTGGTGGAAGTTTTCTTGTAAACTCCGCGCTGGCATTCGGCGGCTACAAACTTGGTGCCCGCGGAGCAGATTTTATAGCTGCTCGCCCCGGTTTCACCGAAGCAAAAGCAAATTTCTATGACAAGGTCGAACAGAGCGCAAGAAGCTTCACCAACGTTGTAGGCATCACCAAGCCTCTAGGTTCTGGATTAGCACCAGGCGCGTATGGAGTGGTGCCACCATATCTCCTTGAAGATCTTGCAGCGCGCACGGGCAATAGAGATTTCCTCCGTACCTATTCGCAGACGCTGGAAATGCAACAGAAACCGGGAATGCGCTTCAACGCGATACCGGAAACGGAAATGCCGGGAGCACGCGAGGTTTACGACGCCAAAGGGAAGGAGATCCTCCCTGGCAAAAAGGTTCGAGTTGAAGGTCAGAAGGCAACGGGAAACGTTGAGGCAGATCAAGCATTCGACTTCACTGGTTTTGTTCGCGACTTTTATTCAAAAGAGTACGGGCGGACTTCGATTGATGGCAAAGGGATGAAGTATGTCTCGACTGTCAACTACGGACAAAATTACGAGAATGCATTTTGGAACGGTTCCCAAATGACATATGGTCGGCCGGGTCCCACCAGCCCCTTCAAGACATTTGTATTGCTAGACATTGCCGGGCACGAGATCACTCACGGCATAACCGAAATGGAAGCCGCCGTTCAGTATCGCGGGCAATCAGGCGCACTCAATGAAAGTTTGTCTGATGTGTTCGGCTCACTCATCAAACAGTACGCTAAGGGACAAAAGGCTGGAGAAGCCGATTGGCTAGTTGGCGACGGCATTTGGAAAGCCGAAGTCAAAGGGAGAGCCTTACGCGACATGATGAACCCTGGCACCGCATACAATGACCCTGCCATCGGCAAAGATCCACAACCGGCTCACATGAAGGACTACTATAAGACTCGCGGCGATAACGGAGGCGTACACTACAATTCCGGAATCCCGAATAAAGCATTTGCGTTATTCGCCACGGAAGTAGGTGGCCATGCATGGGAAGGTCCGGGACACATTTGGTTTGCAGCTCGCAAAGCTGCCGGCAGTAATCCCAGCTTCGCTCAATTTGCCTACCACACCATTGAGCAAGCCAGAGCGCTGGGCCAGTCGGAGTACATACCGAAGTTGCAAAAGTCATGGGATGCGGTGGGCGTAAAACCATCTGCCACCGAACTCGACACCAGTACTCCAAGCGGCGGCTGGGGCGACGCCGACGCTGCTATCAGAGCCGCTGCCAGGAGAAAGGTTGGTTAGATCATAAAATCGTGATGGCTGCCGAAGGTGGGAGCGGTTCAACAAGACGTCGGGTGCGACGTTGGATGATCCGCTCCCGTTTCGGGTGGAATTCACCTGAGCACAGGATGAGGAAGAGCCAGCACAAACGTTCGCATCGATCCACCTTATGGCAACTTCACATTGAACAGGAACACCATAGAGGATCGCAATCGAAACTGCCGACATCGTCCTGAACGAACAATCATTGATTGGGCGAAGCGATTTTTTATGCCAGCCGGACCTATCTGGTGAAACCCTTGGAGCTGAAGGTAACCGCTCTTGATACCGCTTTGCTTAGCGGCAAGGTTGTGCAAACCTCCTCGGCAGTCGGCAGCCGAACCACGGGTAGTGATTCCCCACAAGAACCACAGATCGTATTCGATCACACCGCCTCACGAGTTCACAGCGTCAATCAAATAAACAGACGAAGTTTACCGGCTTCCAGAACAGCAATCGGGTAGCCCTTACTATCAAAGAATACGGGTGCTGTGAGTTTATCTCCGCCAGCCCCGATCGGATTGATCAACCAACACGTCTTCTTCTTCGTTCGAAAATACGATGGTATAGCGCCATCGCGATTCGGATCATCGACAATTCGCACTCGATGTTCTATCGCAAATACGCCCTTACGACCGGTCTTTTCAATCACCAAGTTCGACGTTATCAATTTACCAACCCTGATAGTGGCCCGCGCTCTTGCATAGACACCGGTAATGCGCCACAGTCTAGAGATTCCGATGGACACCGCCGCAATTCCCCCAAGGAGATACACCAATCCAAATGGATTGCTTTGCAGCAATAATGCAGTGGCCCCGATAATTGAGAACAAGTAGCCCAGTACTGTCAAAAACACATTAGGTATCAGGCATTTCCTGACATACCGAAAGCACAGTGCGGGGATGTTCTTTTGAAACTGTTCTGTGGCGTCAGGAATTACGGTCGCTTCACGCTGGCCATTTGTTCTCGAACCCGATGATTTATCGAAAGATCTATGTCTCTTAGGAGCTTCGGGAGTATTTCTAACGGGATCATTCAAGAACGGCACATCATCAGGTTTCTCATTGATCAACGAACGCAATATTTTTGCATGCCGCACTATTTCTCGATCCTTGCTGGATTCCAGAGTGTAGAAGGCCGAGGATCTCGCAGGAGTGACATAATCGCTATGTTTGAATAACAAACACTCGTCGCCACCCTTCAGCGTTTTCCAGAGACCAGGGTCACGTGACAGGCAAAAAAGCGACACATAAATCGACCACGCGGAGAAATTGTCCATCTTCTCATTGAAAAGTGCGCTGTCGCGAGCCGGATGCTGAAAATTGCGATGTCCCAATTCGGTAGCCTTGAGTCCCTTAGTTCCCGGCACATACATTCCGTCATAATCAACAAGACGCAATTCATCGCCAACAACCAGAATGTTGCCGTGCTGAAGATCGCCGTGAGCAAGTCCGGCAGTTTGCAAATCCTGCATCATTTTTTTGAACCTGATGCAGAGCGCACTCATCTTCGCGCTATTCTTCACGTTTGTGCTCACATAGCTGGCCAGGTCTTCACCGGCAACCCATTCCATTTTGAGAATCGGCAACCAGCTTCCGTTCGCACGAAGGCCCTTACTCAGATACTCGAACTGAACAGTATTCTCCAGGTTGTGTTGTGCTAATGCCCTACTTATCTCCATGTATCTCACTTCTCTTTCGTCCAGATTGTGGAGAAAGCAGCGAACCGCCCACTCTCCGCGGGGCGAAGAAAGCTTGTAGACACTTGCGAAATTGCCGCTGGCAACTTTTGGTAGTCCTAATTTGGTCAGTTCGGGTTCAGCTTCGCGCAAATCGAAGTCAGAGAACGAGATAGACGGCGTCTGAACACATTCGTTAAAGTCTTGCGGAGACGGCCAGTTAGTGCGAATGTTCCGTGAAGCATTCTTCGCCGTCCACATAGAATCATCCAACATTCTCTACGTTTGTCCTTCCTTCACTCGCCAATTGTCCAAGTTAGCATCACAATTCTAACAGCAGCGTGTTGCAATCGCCCCGGGGATCACCCGGAGTGTCTCCTTCTCAATTGGAAAGGAACGCAATGCGCGAATCCCGTCCTCCCCGGGCATTCGCGACGGTAGACAGACTTTATGTGGCAAACCTTCATTCAGCGGCGATTTATGTCATGTCCGGAAGGCAGGATGACGCGACAAGAACTTCCCTCGTGCCTGATACGTTGGGGAGTTCGTTACGGTGCAATCAAGGATCTGCATGTCTTCAACCCGTATCAACGCAGCGACCATCAACCATTTTTAGCGGCGAGTCAAAAGAGAGTGTGCGTGAGGGCAGATTCGACCCGACACCACGCTGGTGGTTCAGAAACCTCTATTGTGGCTCGATAAATGATTAAGAAATCGAACTTAGCCTTAGCGCAGAGCAGCCACGTCTATTTGTGCAGCTGGCACCACCGCTGGTGTAATTCCTCGAATTTCATCCAGGGAAGCTTTCACACTAGACTGCACCGCATCACGAAATGCTCGAGCGTTACCTTTAAACTCATCCGCTTTCACCGGCGGAAGAACTTTTACAGTTATGTCGGAGCGAAAATTCAACCAGATCGTTCCTTTAGGCATAATCTTTTGAGTACCATTAATCACAATTGGTACTACAGGAACATTGCAGTCAGCGGCGAGCTTGAAAGGACCGATTCGATACTCACCCAGTTCACCATTTACAGACCTTGTGCCCTCAGGAAAGATCATGATGGATGTACCTTTGTCGAGCCACATGCGACAATCCTTCATCATCTGTTTGATGCTCTTCATGTCCTCCCTCAGCAGCCGTACATACTGATTGAGCGACATATTCCAGCCAACGAACGGCATCTTAAAAATCGTAGTTTTCGACACCCATTTATATGGAACGCATAGTCCGTATAACACCATAATGTCGAAATAAGACTGGTGATTGGATATAAGAACGCAGGGCTGATTCTTCGGCAAATTCTCGAACCCTTCAAAACGGAAGCGCCAGAAGGGGTTCCATCGAACATAGTGATGGCCCCACCAGCAAGAGAACATATGCACTGCTTTCCGCAAGGGATCAAAAGGACCAGTTACCAGGCATATAAGCGCATTTACACAAAAGAAAATAGCTGAAGAACTATAGAAGTAAATGATGAACAAACATGTCAGCACTTTCGAAATCATTGAGTAAAGCCTCCTGCCCTAGCCGCTCACCCGGTGTCAGGACCACTGAAAGTACCGAGTATAGCGCTGTTATTGAGATTATAGTCATAGTTAAGCAAATTTGTGGGGAAGAACTCCACACATAGCGGAAAAATTGGGCGCACGTACGTGTCGGTGAAGCTTAATTGCCTCTAAATGGATCACGCAAATCAAGACGCCACAGGAGGAACGGGGCATGAACCCGCAAATATTCCGGATTCTTGCAATCGCTCCACCATTTCTAAAAACGCGACAATGTGTTCCACCATGTTTGGTGAATCCCTTCTTACCCCCTCGGGCGCCATGAGGTCCATAAGTTGCCGGTAAGAATAGGTACCCTTCAATACGTATTGAATTAACCGAGCGGAGTAATTGCTTACAAAGATTGCCTCGGCTTCATCGGTATCCAGGCGCCGGTAAACGACTACATTTGTTCGCTGAGGGTGCACCGCGTCTGATTGGAAGTCTTCCCCGTAGACTAGTTCGCTGAGATCCAGCACATCATATTCAAATGTTCGCAGTGCAAGAGCGGCGTTCACGACAGGTCGCTGGCGTGCCAATTGCTTCAGATCTTTCACCGCTTCTCGCGAACCCTCTACTACGGGCATGGAGCTCGTCAATTGCTCCATCTTTAGCCATTCAAATTCAGCCAGTTCCGCGATGAACGGAAAAGACTGCATGATAGCGAATTGTTTACGCAAGTAATCAGAAAAATTCTCACCCGCCATTCGAATTGAGTGGCTGCGTGGGGGGCAGCTTTCGTAGTGCGCGCGCATTAATGGTCGCCATCGCTCGTTGCCCAGAACGAGCGCGCAGCAAGGGTAAATTGACTCCAGCGCGGACTGATGCCCCGCGTGCAACATTCGGGAATAAACATCGATTCCATACTGATTGAATTTCCATAGGGCTGTTCGCAGCTCTCGAGGGAAACTCCGCCCAATAGAACTGTTCCGTTCCAACAGATGGTCTATCTGACGGTGGGTGCCTCCGTGAATAAAGGCACGCTGTATAACCTTCAACGGAAGAGCATTATTCCCCTTTTCTCGCGCCTTAGCTCTACCGAACCTACGGCTATGTGCCTCGGATTTCACCGGTTCTCTTTCATTCGCGATTGCCTTGCCCTCTGATTCACCCATTAGTTCGCAAGCCCCATGGATGGAGTGCTTAGGCAAGTCGACCAATTCGTCGTTCAACTCACACTTCATGTTATTGCGTAGTAAGCGCTCACTAACTATCTGTTCAACATCTATCGGGAACTGTTGCGAGGATGCAGCGGGTGTTACGAACGAGCCATCCGAGCTGACATTGGTGGAGAATCCCAGAGAGAGAGGTCCATCCGACGCGACAGAGACGTCGTTACTATCTACATTGTCCGTCGAAGGGACAGGCATCACCTCGTCACAGACCGACTCCAGGCAGACAGAAATGCCCTGCGGATAGCCAGTGTCAGGAATCGCGAGCTGCGCACCAGGACGGCTGAGTGGTGCCACCACATCAGGATCGAATGCATTCCTATCGCCATTAGTGGCTGAAGGAGACAATTTTCTGGCGCTTATGGTAACTACATCTTGCACAGAGCGCTGTTCCTCCCCATGCACTCTGTGCATAGGAGAGAGTCGATCGGTCAGCTCTCGAATTCGCTGCATCTGAGCGAGAAACTCTCCAAAATCCGGGAAATTTTGATCTCTTTCAATCATTATCGCGTTGACATGTGTCTTCTTAAGCAGATGCTCAAGAAGCTCAAACACCGGCTCACAGACGGCTTCTCCATGGGTGTCGATCACCAGTCCGTCGTGTTCTTTATGACCAGCAACATGAACTTGTACTGTTCGCTCAATCGGGATTTTATCGAGAAATTCAAACGGGTCAAATTTATGATTCACTGAATTGACAAAAACGTTGTTCACATCGAGCAATAGTCCGCAATCCGCACCCTCTAGAATCTCAGTAATGAAGTCGGTTTCCGACATCTCGGGCTGAGGCATCTCCATGTAGTAGGAGATATTTTCGACCAGAATGGGTCTCCCGATAAATTCGCGAACGCGTTTAATTCTGTCGATCATGTGCCTGACGGCTTCTCTTGTTAGAGGTAACGGAAGTAAATCATGAATATAGATTCCGTCTACACTTGCAAAACACAAGTGATCGCTAAACCATGGTGCATCATATGTGTCGACAAGTTCCTTGAGTTGCTTTAGGTAGTCCTCGTTCAGCGGATCGGTGCTACCTAACGACATGTTGACTCCGTGTGAAGCCAAACGAAAGCGACCGGCGGCATCATCCAGCATTCGCCGAATTTTGCCGCCGGTACCCATAAAATTCTCTGGAGTAAATTCCAGCCAGTCAATGTGGGCTGCGTGCTCAAAGGTCTCTGCAATCACTTCTCTTCTGAGTCCAAGCCCGACACCGAGTGTAGGCAACGATTGTTTAAGCTTCAGAAAAGAATCCGACATAGAGACCTCGAGCCGACGCTTCTTTTATGCCCGGACTAACTAGGACTTCTTTCGGTTGATTTGCGGAAGATCTACTTTGTCTTCCTGACTTTGGTGATTTCTTCCGCTGCCTTCAGCTGCAGTAGTGCCTTCGATAGGAGGAAAACTCTTGCAACGCTGCTCGGGCGGAACTGTTCCTTTGCAGGTACGCTCGGGAGGGTTGCTATTGCAACGCTCTACCGGCGGGCGACCCTTACAACGCTGTTCTGGAGGCTGTGTTCCTTTGCAGGTACGCTCGGGAGGATTGCTATTGCAACGCTCTACCGGCGGGCGACCCTTGCAACGCTGTTCCGGAGGCTGTGTTCC
>JAKFUT010000084.1 GCA_021732565.1 Candidatus Obscuribacterales bacterium | reverse complement strand
CAGATTTTCTGTCGTTTTTCTGAATGCTGCCGTCCTGGCACCCCGCCAGGCGGGCCGACACGACCTCTCCCGAAATCAGCGAACTGCCTCACTTTCAGATTTTCTGCTGCTTTTCTGAATACGCCCTGCACGATCCGGGGGCGTTTTCGTATTCGTGTTGCGTCATCGCCGTAAGTTCAGATTTTCTGTCGTTTTTCTGAATGCTGCCCTCCTGGCACCCCGCCAGGCGGGCGGACACTAACTTCCCCGAAATCAGCGGACTGCCACTTTCAGATTTTCTGCTGCTTTTCTGAATACGCCCTGCACGGTCCGGGGGCGTTTTCGTATTCGTGTTGCGTCATCGCCGTAAGTTCAGATTTTCTGTCGTTTTTCTGAATGCTGCCGTCCTGGCACCCCGCCAGGCGGGCCGACACGACCTCTCCCGAAATCAGCGAACTGCCTCACTTTCAGATTTTCTGCTGCTTTTCTGAATACGCCCTAACATTTCACGCAACACGCGGACCTCGCCTTCGTGTTAGAAATCTAGAAAATCCCATCGCCATCGGCATGATAATCCGAAGATGAGCTACAAGTCAGCATTTGCAAGTTGTTGAGAAGATATCATGGTGCGTTCATACATTGCGCCAGGGGAACACAGGTGGCGACCGATAGGCTTGAATGCATGTCTCGCGCGGAGCTTGAGTCTTTGCAACTGCAAAGACTCAAGGAGACGGTCCTGCGTGCCAGTAAGTCACCATACTACGGAAGTCTTTTCAAGAGCCTCGGTCTCAGCCCGGAGAGTTTCACGTCGCTGGACTCCCTTGGCGCCTTTCCCTTTACAACCAAGAAGCAGCTGAGAGACAGTTATCCATTCGGAACGCTGGCGGTAGCGCCTGATGAGGTTGTACGAGTGCACGCATCCTCGGGAACTCGTGGAAAACCTACGCTGGCGCCCTACACGTCCAACGACTTAAGAACTTGGGCAACTCTGGTGGCGCGGTCTCTTCGTGCCGCAGGGGTACGCCAGCGCGACATTGTACACAACGCTTACGGATACGGGCTTTTTACTGGCGGCATAGGCCTTCATTATGGTGCGGAACTGCTTGGCGCCACTGTTATCCCCGCTGGCGCGGGGCGCACCGCACAACAAATAACTTTGCTTGAAGATCTCGGTGCACGCGTGTTGTGCTCCACTCCATCATACGCTCTGAATATAGGCTATGCGATGGAGGAAAGCCAAAAGCCGCTTTCAAATTTCAAACTCGAAATTGGCATATTCGGCGCGGAGCCCTGGACTGAACCAATGCGCCAGCAAATTGAAAGGAAACTCGGCATCAAGGCCGTTGACATCTACGGCATGAGCGAACTGATGGGGCCGGGAGTAGCAATCGAATGCCTGGAAGCACGACTAGGTCTGCATATCTGGGAAGACCATTTTCTTCCAGAAGTGATTGATCCCCAATCGGGTCTGGTCCTTCCTGACGGGGAAGAAGGCGAGCTTGTGATGACCACATTAACAAAGGAGGCCGCCCCTCTGCTACGATTGCGCACCGGAGACTTGACAGCACTTACCAGGGAATCCTGTTCATGCGGCAGGACCATGTCTCGGATGACAAGAGTGCGTGCACGGATAGATGACATGATCATCGTTCGCGGAGTGAACGTTTATCCTTCAGAAATTGAAAATATTCTGCTGCAGGTTGATGAACTTGCGCCACACTATCTACTGATTTTGCGCCGGGAGAAGGCTCTCGATGAGTTGTCGGTCCAGGTGGAGATCAAGGAAGAGATCCAATCCTCCTGGACCAACACTGAACACGAGAGCACTAAATTGCGTGAATTAGAGCAACGAATAGGACAATTGCTAAAAGAGCATCTCGGACTCACGGCGGGAGTCGAATTGGCGCCGTCCAGATCCATCGGCAGAAGCGAAGGCAAGGCGTGCCGGCTAGTGGATCTGAGGCAAGGATAACGACGGAGAAGACCATGAAACAAGGACTAAAGGAAGGTCAACAAGCAGAGGTGGAGATCATTGTCGCACCCGAGATGTTGGCACGCTTCGAGAACGACGTGGTTTATGAACTCTACTCCACTTCCGACTTAATTCGCCACATGGAATGGGCCGCTCGTAAAACAGTCGTTCCATATTTGGAAGATCATGAGGCCGGAATTGGCTGCCACGTAACAGTATCGCACCGTATGCTGACACTGTGCGGAATGAAAGTACTTCTGCGCGCTACGGTAACTGATGTTCGAGACAATAAGGTGGAATGCGAAGTAGAAGCATTCCACTCAAGAGGGAAATTAGCACGAGGGACGGTAGTGCAAGCGATTGTTGACAAGCAGTGGCTTGAAAGAAAAATGCGGGAGATGTCGGTCATCGCAAACATTACCAATGAGCCGCAGAAAACACTTCCGTGAGGCAAGAGATGCCTTGAACACCAACCCCGGGGCGGCTCTCTACGCAGTAAGCCAAGCGAACCGGAAAGCACGTAGAGAGATTACAACCAAGAGTCGAGGAGCAGGAAATGGTAGCTAAGTTAATCGCCCTGTATAAACAACCACCCGACACCACCACATTTGATCAAAAGTATTTTGGCGAACACATTCCTCTGGCGGAGAAAATTCCAGGAATTCAATTGGTAGAGGTCTCACGAGTGGAAGGTGCACCGGGGGGCGAACCAGCTTACTATCTGATGGCCGAATTTTATTTCGATAATATGGAAGCACTGCAAAACGGGCTCCGAAGCACTGAGGGCAAGGCCGCTGGAAAAAGCATCATGAGCTTCGCCGGCGAACTGGTGACCATGATGTTTGCCGAGGTGCACAAGAACTAATTTCCACTTACTAATAAATTCATTGAGAGCTCAATCGAGGCAAGAAGAACATGGCACTGACCGAGAAAATGCTTACCGGGACAGCACCCGAAGAGTTCAATTTCCAGCGAATACTGTATTCAAAACAAGGTTATGTTGCGACCATAACCATTAACAGGCCGGAAGTCTTGAATTGCTTCGACATGCCCACAATGAGAGAACTCTCTCAAACGTTTCAAGATGTGATGATCGACGACAATATAGCCGTTGCCGTTATTACCGGCGCTGGAGATCGAGCATTTTGCACCGGAGCGGATCTAAAAGAACAAGAAGAATACATTCTCAAAAAACCGAACAATTACTACAAGTGGATGTATGCATTCATCGAAATGCATGACAGACTGCGCAACATCGGCAAACCCACTATCGCCCGCTTGAATGGCATGACGGTCGGCGGTGGAAACGAATTGAACATGGCGTGTGATCTGGCAATAGCTGCAGATCATGTGACGATTCGTCAGGTCGGCGCAGCTCGCGGTAGTGTCGCGGCTGGTGGCGCGACACAATGGTTGCCACTGACGATAGGCGATCGTCGCGCAAGAGAAATGCTAATGCTCTGCGAAAGCATCGACGCGTATACCGCGTTAGACTGGGGTTTGGTAAATCAGGTAGTGCCGGCTTCAATGCTTGATGAATCAGTGGAGCAAATGGCAGAAAAGCTCTACAAGAAGCTGCCGGAATGCATGCGCTACACCAAGCAGCAACTCAACTTCTGGAAGGATCTTTCCTGGTCCATGACCATAGGCCATGCCCGAGAATGGCTAACTCTGCACGCAGGATCACTGGAAGTAGCAGAGGGTTTGAGATCATTCCGGCAGAAAGGCGACATCAATTACCCCGGCATCCGGTGCAAAGCGGCAGGTCCAACAGCTCCGCCCGCACCGATTGGCAGTCCGGAATAACCGCACACGCTATCAAGAGAGGAAGGACAATGACGGCAAAGACCATAGAGGAGAAGGAGATGAGTACCGCCACCGCATACAAGAACATCCGCACGGCGACGGAAGGAGCGATTGCAATTGTGACGCTCAACCGACCGCAAGTGTTGAATGCTCTAAACACCGAGCTCATGACCGAGCTTGCCGACGCAATGCAAGCTTTCGATCATGACGAACATGTTCGGGTGATCATTCTCACGGGTGGCGAAAGGGCCTTTGCTGCTGGCGCAGACATCAAAGAAATGGCCGAAGAATCTACCGTGAGTATGATGCTGAGAGACAACCTGGCAATCTGGGATCGCATTCGTTTTATAAAGAAACCAATCATAGCCGCGGTCAGTGGATTTGCACTTGGTGGCGGATGCGAGCTGTTAATGATGTGCGACATAGTTGTTGCCTCTGAGACCGCACAATTCGGCCAGCCCGAAATTAACATCGGAGTAATTCCCGGTGCCGGCGGCACGCAAAGACTTACGAGAGTGCTGGGCAAATATCGATCAATGGAAATCATTCTTACGGGCAGACCGTTCTCTGCCAAAGAAGCATTTGATCTTGGACTTGTAAATAAGGTTGTTCCAGTGGAAGTTTTACTGGACGAGGCGCGCGCGATGGCGACAGAAATCGCGAAGAAGTCACCGTTGGCGGTGCGCCTGGCCAAGGAAGCGGTCCTGAAGACCTATGAAATGACATTGAACGAAGGTCTGCAGTTCGAACGCAAGTCGTTTTACATGTTGTTTGATTCGAAAGACCAAAAGGAAGGAATGAGAGCCTTCATGGAAAAGCGACCAGCGAATTTCACCGGCAGGTAGACCACATGTATTCGGGGAGGCTCGTTCAGGTGAGCCCCCTTGCCAGGTAGGAGTCTTCAGCCCGAATTAGTTCTAGTTAGGTTCAGCGGTGTTTCACAGTAGCGCGCAAACAACCAGCACCTGGTGAATAGCGTGACGAACATTGAGGAGAGAGAAAGCAATGTCAGACGAGAAGATTATTCTCTATGAAAAGAATGAAGGCGTGGCAACAATCACATTGAATCGTCCCGACAAGCTCAATGCTTTCAATGATGAACTAAGCTTCGCATTACAGGACGCACTAAAAGAAGCGGAGAAAGACCATGAGGTCCGGGCAGTTGTAATTACGGGCGCCGGACGAGGATTTTGTTCCGGACAAGATTTGGCAAATCGCAAGTTCAGTGACGCAACTGAAAGCAGACCGCATCTGGGCGAATCGATTCGCCGTCGGTACAACCCGATCATCATGCGCATTCGCAAAATGGAAAAGCCAGTGATTGCAGCAGTTAATGGTGTTGCAGCCGGTGCCGGGTCGAGCCTTGCATTGGCTTGCGATTTTCGAATCGTATCCGAAGGAGCAAGCTTTATCCAGTCATTCAGCAAAGTCGGACTCGTACCTGATTCTGGTGCGACTTTCATTCTGCCGCGGTTAATTGGGGTTACCAAAGCATTCGAATTGATGCTAACCGCAGAAAAGCTAGATGCAAAAACCGCCAATGAGCTTGGTTTGATCAACAAACTAGTGCCCCAAGAAAAAGTGATGGAAGAAGCCCTGGCGTTTGCTAATAAGTTGGCAAAGGGGCCGACAAAAGCTTATGGCTTAACCAAGCGCGCGGTGAATCGTGCAATCTTTCCGGATCTCGACGAACTGCTGGAATATGAAGGGCACCTGCAAGAGATAGCGGGGAGAAGCAACGATTTTCAGGAAGGCGTTAACGCATTCCTTGAGAAGCGACAGCCGACATATACCGGCAAGTAGCGCATTTTAGAGCGGCGAAAGCTGTGACTTTGAAACATAATTGCGTCACTTTTTTTGCCGTTCCGTGACGTCAGACCTGCCTAGAGCTACGGCGCAGGCCATCCCGTTCCAGGGGAACCACAGCCGACCTGTTCCTCTTTATTGGCCGACCCGGTTTTTCCGGGTCGGCTCTTGCTTCCGAAGGCATACAAATCAAAATCATAAAAGATTAGCCGCTTCCTCTGAAATCGTCGAAGTTGACTACGGACGACCGAATGGTGGAGAAGGAATGCGTTCAGCGACGACTTTGGGTGGCTTAACCAGCAGCCTTTCCTGTATAGTTTGATAAACCTGCCGGGGCTCAAGACGGAAGAAAGTTGACTCATCTTGGTTCAAGCTGAAGGCATCCAGGGTTATGGCCCCGGTTTGAAAATGACTCGATGCGACGAGCCACGAGCTACCCTTGTAATTTTTGAAAGAGAAAGAAGTATGTCCTGCTGACTGGCCGACCATTAGTCCCGTGAACCGTATTGATTCATTTAGGGCTTGAATCACCTTATGCGAATTCAATTTACCCATGTCTGCTATAGCCTGTGACAGCTTTGACAAATTAGCCGAGTAACTTTCTCCGTTGAATTCATAAGGAGACAGCAAGGCTGCTTGCAACCGCTTAAGCTCCAATCGTTCTTCAGGACGCAAGCTAACAGATGGGTCATGCGTTTGTATCTTTCGAAGCATCTCTTCTCGCTCGCGATTATACCGTTTCACATCTTCCTCATCAGGAGTGTACTTGTACCGCGGTCTCGGTGGTGCCTCCGTAGCACACAGCAGTTCAATCACGTCAACTCCAAGGCGTTCCTCGGTCGGGTACACCTGATTATCGTTGGTCTCGGCGGAGTACAATCCAATTTCGTGGTGAGAATTAAAGTTCGCAGTCATTTTTGGCCTCGTCTAATATGTTGAAGCGGACAATGTGTTCGTTCACAAGCATTGCTCATACCGCGTTACTTGAAAGTGACCTGAACAAAATGGAATCGGGCGATAGGAACCAATCAGCTGAGCACACACCCGACGGCATCGCGCCTCCGATTAAATTGCCAACGAATCTCATATCTTATCTATGCTTCTGCAAATTTTAGTAACGCATTGGAATTGGTGGCAACCCGGGCGGTTTACTATCGTCGCATGAAACCGCCTAGTACGCTGCCAGACTGTGCTTCGAAGGTATTTTCCAGAATTTTTTGTCCGACCTCAAGTTTGCGATCGGAGGGTGCCGTGACGATGGCTGCGCCTCCTGATACTATGCCACCGGTGCTTGTGAGTGTGCCGGCATCGGCCAGCATTGCTGTAAGATCTAAGCTACCCATGTCGACGCTGCCATCCTGACGAATGTGGATCTTGAAAGTGCCTCTGCCGGCACTATCCACCGATCCGTATTTTTCCTTGAACGCCTGTATCGGATTCTGAACCTCCACTTCAATATCTTGTGGCGTGAGTGATGAATTCACAATCACCGTGGCACTGACTAGCACGCCTGACGCCTCTATCTTGAGTACGCGCGTGCCGTCGTTGCGTTGACTGCTTAAAGAAAAACTCTTCAGGTCAATGGGCAGTTTTTCAGAGTAGACTCTATTAGCGTCCTTTGGCAATTGATTGATTTGCAGACCTTCAATATTTGATAGCGAAATTCCATTGGCATCATTGTTAATCTTGAACGAAATAACTTTGGCGGCAGTTACCTTTAGCCCACCAATTTCGTGCGTGCTGGCTTCGTTTCGGTGGACAAATAACATGTCACCTTTTCGCTCGACATACTGGACGCCTCGAAGCAGTTCCTTCAATTTAGGATCGAGAGGTTTGGTGAAGAAACCTTCAACAACTGTTGGCACGTTTTCGAAGTTGGACCTCGTGGTTAGCTTGAATTCGATTTTTCGAGGATCTTGCCCTATAGCAGCTTGTTCCGGATTGAAGCGCAATTCGATCGGGAGCTCCTGCCCGTTATGCCGTAGAACACAGTTAACAACCACATTTTTATCTGCATGCTGTACTGGCTGCATGTCCGGTCCCACCAAGACCTCAACTTCTCCAACCACGCCATCCATTTTTGCTACCACCAGGCGATAACCCTTGGCATCAGCCGGGCCAATTGACAGATTCTTCAATGTTAGTTCAAGCGGGTTGTGCATTCCAAGCGCTTCAGCCAGGTCAGGGGGCAGGGGCATCCGTAGCGTGGCACCTTCCATATCTTTTATCTCGGCCCTGTCACCCTCCACGTTCAATTTTAGTGTTAGATTCTTGTCCGTAACCAGGGGAAGTCCGCCAATTGTAGTTATTGCCGCTTCTTTCAACGTGAGCTTGATCTGCTCGCCGTTCTTTTCGATTGCCTCGATTCCATTCCAAAGACCACCGAGTGATTTGTGCAAGTTTGCAATCGCAGGTGGTTGGTCGGATGTTAGTCGCAGATGCATTTTTTGTGCATCCGGGTTTCTCAACTGTTCTTCGCACAATGTGAGTTCAAATCTTGATCCGTCGTCCATCTTGAGGGAGGCGACGATGTTACCTGCGCCATCGACCACCGGCTTCATGTCAGGACCAACTTTGATTTCAACTGACTGCAATTTTCCGTCCGTCCTCGCTATTGCCAGTCGGTTACCGCTGGCATCAGGCTCGCTTAGATTCAGTTCCCGGATTGGTAGCGGATTCTGCAACCCAGTAAACTCCACAAACTGCGGTGGCAATGGCAGCCGGAGGTTGACACCCTGAAGATCCTTCAATACAAATCCTGCACCAACTGTTTCACGCCGAGCGCTAATGGTCTTATCGAACGATATCGGCAGTCCACCTAAGCTTCGCTTTGCGGCGGAATCTGCGGCCTCGTTCTCTATTTGGATATGATCGCCGGTCTTGCTTATTGAGTTGGCTCCCCGAAGAAACTCTTTGAGCGAAGGATCGAGCTTTCCTTCAAGAAGAACATCAGCGACAGTCGCAAGAGAACCAGTTGCAGCCATGACTTTAAAATCCATTTCTTGTGCACCGGCCGTTGCCTCATTTGGATTGAAGACTATATCAATTGCTACCTTTCGATTGGACTTGCCGACTTCGAGTTGTACTGAAATGTCGCCGGATTCGTTGATAGGTATTGGATGCAGATTCGCGTCAACTTTGAACGTCAAGCGGGAAGACTCCAGTACGTCAGTTCTTATGGTTACAAACCTGTTTCCGTCTTTATCGGGTTCGCTTAGCATAATGTCCCTTAGCGGTCCTTGGCAAAATTCCTTCAGCCCCAAAGAGGCTGCGACGTCGGCCGGGATAGGCAGCGCCAATGAGGCGCCCTCAATGTTGCTCAACTCGTAAGAATTTCCTTTCGAAACTAATCGTGCAGTAACCGCCTTGCTGAAGCTCAAAGGAACTCCACCAACATTCGTTGCAAAGCCCGGGCTGGAGAACGAAACAACGTCTCCGGATTTTCTGAGATCCGTAACTTGTTTGAGGAAGTTGCCATAACCCGGAACTGTAATCGGAATGGAGGAACTAAATTCGAAGTCTAACTTTTCCGGAGACAGTCCCTTTTGCAACTGTTCAGCATTGAGAACGAGGTTGAATTTTACGCCATTGGTAGAATTGAAGGTCACCGTGAAGTTACCATCTTTATCACATATCGGTTTCATATCCGGTCCGATCTTTAACTCAGCGGATGAAAGAGTACCTTCTAGATGGATGGTGGCTGTTCTTGTTCTATTTTCGTCAGTGACGCGACTGAACGATATTTTTTCTATTCGTGCCGGATTCGTCAATCCAACAGCCTCGACTAGTTCTGAGGGAAGATCCAAGTTTAAGGACGCTCCATGTATATCACTGATCTCGGCTTGTCCTGAGCCATCGAGTTGCTTGACCTTGCCCGTAACGCTCTTCTCGAATGCGATCGGCAATCCACCTAGTTGATGCATTTCACCTGCGGTCGATATGCAGATTTGCTCCCCGTCTTTCTCGATAGAGTTCGCGTTCTTAAATAGTTCGGCAACGACTCCCTCTGAAAACATCCCAGTCACATCTGGAACGAATCCCTTTAGGTTGCTCTTTCCATCGCTTCTCTTTTCCAGGTTCTTGAGCAGGTTGGCGATAACGTTATTCAACACAGCACCAGTTGCTTCGTCAGAAAGAGGAATGCTCTGCGGATCTTTGGGAATGTATACCGCAGCCAGCGGGTTAGTTGGACATTCTATGCGGTTGAGTTTGATCTCGAGAGAACGACCGGCACCACTTCCCTTGACAGAGATCGACATGTCCTTTAGATGAATGGGATCAAACGGCGGCAGTGTCACAACAAGTCCGTCTATATTGGTGAGCTGCACAGCACCAGGACTGGTCGAATCGCTTCTTACCTCTGCAGTGAGATCTTTGATTGAAACCTTAATAGGGGGTCCGCCATTGGGATTCTCCAGCATTAGAGTCGCTTCTCCCTCGCATTTTAGCCGAGCACCATCGAATGAAACGGAACGAAGTGCCTTGAGCGAGGTTCCATCGGGTACCCTGAAACCAGGTACTGCCTCAAGCAGTTTTTGAAAGTCGTTTGATCGAAGGGAGAGTGATTGTTCGGTTGCTGTAACCTTGACCTGCTCGGGCAAGTGGCTGAAGATGACATGCGATCGCCCGATTGAATCTACCGCAGCTGTTCTGTCGCGGTTATAGTTTGTGATCCTGATTATTTCTTCAATGGCTCGTTCGTGACGCTGTGCCGCCGCCTCATTCTTAGCAGCCTCTGCTAGTGTTACCAATACTTGATGATATGACCTCAGTTGGGCCTGCACGTTCGGGTTACTGGACCTTTCAAGCCGCTCCAATGCCAGTTCATGCTGCGTTAAGGCATCCTGGAAGTTATTTGTTCGTTGATACATTCGGGCCAAGCGTTGATGAAATGCTACTGCGACAGAATCTTCAAGCGGCCGACCGTTATTTGACCAATTGCCGTTTTCGTTGGTGAATTCCTCTTGCACAGTCCCTTCCGCGGATACCAGTGTGACCGTGTTTGCGTGGAAGATTATCTTGCCTCGGGGATCTTCAAACTGCGCAAGCTCGCCTTTTTCGTATGTTAGTTTGGCTGACTCATGAGAGGGAAACTCGCCCGGTCGCAGTTCCACTACTAAGGTTCCATTACCATTCGACTTCGCTGTGATCCTTGACTCGCTTTCGTGGAAGTCAAATGTGAAATTGCCCTTGCTAAACCGAGGTGCGCCTTTCATTAACTCGTTACCGCCTTTCCATTGCGGTGGCGGTCCGGCTGTGATCTGCTTGAATTCGTTCCCCTGTGCGTCGCGCCATGAATAGACATTATTGTTCTTGTCTAGAATTACTTCGGACGAATCGGGAAAACTGACAGAAACTTTGCCGTTAGGCATGGCAGTGATCGACAGCTTATCGGGAGGCGCAGCCTTCCGTTCGAGATTTGCTTCCTCAATTTTCGTCTGTAAATCTGTTAGGTCTGATGCATGGGCTACAAACGTTTGTCCTTGGAAATACGCAGTGTAGCTTCTTTCGGCCGGCGTTATATTCGTGACTATGTGGATATCATGGCTCTTGAGATAACTGAGATAATTGCGGTTGACACTGTCCCGAGAGCCCGTAAGCTCAGATGTCTTAAGGATTCCATGAGCTTGAAGCACAGCTTCGGTAATTGGCTCCTTCGTGACAAATTGAAGTAAATAATCACCTTTTGAACCGAAATAAACCGCATTCGATCCGCCTTCAGCAGGCACTATCATTACGCCAAACTCCTCTTTCAAGTGAGTGCTTGAGAGCGGCTTGGAGCAGTCCGTCAGCTCGATTTGCCCGAAAAATCTTCTCATGATGTCGTCCGAACGTGTGCTCTGCATGGATAGCGGGTCGACTTCTTCTACTTCAATTACCGAGACTTGCATCTCATCGTCCTTGTCCCCTGCTTCCCATGGGTGGCCTTGATCTTCCATCTGATAAACCTCGACTCGGCTGAACCAATCGAAGATGACAGAAGCTGCGTTACTAATGAATGACGCCCATCGGTGACGAGTAAAATCCGGACTTGTTTTTGAAACAAATGGATGCCTGCCAATTTCATCCGAACGGAACCATCGTCTACATACTTCTTTCCAGTCTGAAAGATGGCAAGCCGGGTCTAGTCGAGTAGAGCGTTCGGTGTTTCTGTTTTAACGACGGACAGTGCAGCCATACCGAAGAGAAGGGCGGGCAACGGTGCTGCTGTTCTACTGACCTGACGATTGGAAACTCTGCAACGCTTTTGCCAACACGTCTAAGAAAGGTTCCTTCCGCTCATCGTGCAATTCCGTGTGTCTAGCTACTATTCGGACGTCATTAGTATTTCCAACAAGGCATAGCACTCAGGCGTTACATTGCAAGTTTTATGATCGGCAGCGCCTTGTCTAAAGTTATATTGGAAAAAGAGCCGAGGCTGCAGTTGAGTCACACTTTCCCATTGCCGTACACGGGAGACGATGCATTTGCTATCGGGTTACCCGCTGGAATCGTCAGCGGACTGGCCGTTAATGCCTGGGCAATTTTCGAACGGGATGGCAAAATAAGGATCATCGGACGACAGAAGGAAGCTGAGTTCGGCCGAATGCTCAAAGACGCCATGGCCGACGTGATGAAGAGAGACGGACGGTTTGATAATTTACCGCGCGACAGATTCTTGCAAGAAGCGTCCCGGGAAGCAGCCAAGATAATGAATTCAGCGGATTTTTCAAAGTATGGATATGCTTCCGACATAGTGAAGATTATGCAAAGAGCCACGCAATTGTGCTGCACGCGGGAGTTGCTTCGAGATATCAACAAACAAATGGAAAAAACTGGCGGGCGGAACATAGTTTCTTTGGATTACGGCAACAGAAAAATGCCGATAAACAATGCAGCCAAGGATTGGGCGATAGACAGAACACTGATCGTAATCAATAAAGACACATATAAGGTTCAGTCAAAAGTGCCTTTTACGGTTATCGCTCAACATTCGGCAATCGTGCAACACATCTTTTTTGAAACTGACAAATGATGATCTTTACTGCTTGCTAAAGACAAGGCGTTCGGTGTCTCGCCATTCACCAACAGCCACCTCACGGTTTTGCAAGTTTTTCATTTCTTTCAGAGCTTCCTGGATTATCTGGAATTGTGCATGAGCTTCAGTGTCTTTTCGCTGCTTATGCAGAACCTCGGCAGCGGCTTGCCTCACTTCAAAAACAGGACTAATTACATCGTACTGTGTTACGGTAGCCAACGGAACGTGGATTTTGGAAAGCTCCTTTTCGGCTTGATCGATATGACCGGTGCGCACAAGGCATAATGCGTACATTGACAGAGCCTGAGTATAAAGCGTAACAGCAGTTCGCTCTGGCAGCGTTAATGCGCTCTCGAGCAATCTGGTGCAAGTTGCAAGATTTTGTAAGACGTTAAGATCGGGATGCAAATCGTGTGCATGAGGAAATGTGGCTTCGAATAGGAGTGCACTGGCGGTTAATTGATCGGATTTGCTCAAAAGTAAGTCGGCTTTTCCAAGTACCAATACTATCTTTCCGTAAACGAGGTCATGAAAACGCTTTGAACAGGCTCGGGTGGAAAAAATTGATAATCCTCGGAGCCCGGCAATTTTGGCAGACAAGCTCACTGGTGCGCTATCAATCTTTTCTGCAAATTTTTCATAGATTTGGACATCTTCTTTCTTCGCCCATTGTGCAAAGTTGGCGCGAAGGAATCTGTAAAACCGCTCAAGATTCGCTGAGTACTTAAGCCTGCATTCCTGCCGAATAGGTTGGTTAAGGCCTTCTTGCAGTATTAATGCCGCGAAAAATGATTTCTGCCAATCAGTCTCCGTACTTGCCAATAACCGGTCTGCTTCTTCCAAAGTGTTTGGACTATCGGGACCGAACAATCGGCAGATGAGCTTAAGCAACCTCTCTTGCGAGGTATTGATAACAGCAAGATTACCGGTTTCTGAGCCCAACGATCGCTGCCGGCGCAGGTACCGTGCTTCAAGCAATGTATTGCTGTAATTGACTTCTATGCTAGCGCTGACTTCACGCAATATCTTTTTTGCTTGATCTATTTTGCCACCAAACAGAAGAGAGGAAGCATAATTCAATTTCAAATCCAACAGAATGGGAGACTGGCCCGATGCTCCGAACAATTTTATTGCTTCACCATAGTTTGTAGCTGCCTCCGGCCACATGTTCCTTTGATAGAACTCATTAGCTTTACGTGCTGTTTGCCGCCACTCTCCTTCAGCCCTGCACGGTAGTGACAGAGCCACCGGCAATGAGACTGCAACAAGCAAAGCACCGATGTACCTAACTTCATTTTTCAATTTCAAATGGAATCTCAAACCAAAAACAGGCGCCTCCCTCAGCTGAATTGCACGTACCAATTGAACCATTATGGCTTTCCACGAGCAACGCGCAGATGTAGAGGCCCAAACCCGTTCCTAGTTTTTTTACATCTGAAGGCTGTTCGAGTTGAACAAAACGCTGGAACAAATCCTTCTGCAGCTCTGCCGGCACTCCCGGTCCTTGATCGGTGACTTCAAATCGGCAGGTTTGACCTGTCGTCGTTATCGACACTCTAACGGTGGATTTCGCTGGCGCAAACTTCAACGAATTGGACATGAGATTCACCAGTATCTGTATGATCTTGTCGGCATCACATACAACTTTCTCATTCTCAGCGTAATCGGTTTCTATTCGAACATGCTTGCTATCAGCAATGCCACGAATGGCATCTATAGAAGGGGCAACAATATCGCCCAGGGTGGACTCTTCCTTGTTTAGCTCAAAGCGCCCGCATTCAATCTTACCGACGGAAAGAATACCATCTGCCATGCGCAGCAGGCGCCTCATCTCGGCATTCAGTCTGGTCAACCGACCAAATGTTTTGTCAGTAAGCACATCACCGACCTTATTCGCCATCAACACCATCTCGAGAGTTATCATCGCCGAAGACAGTGGCGAGCGAATGTCGTGGGTCATCATTTCAAGCAACGTGTTCCGAAACTCCTCGGCTCTGTTCCTCTGATTAGCCATTTCCTGAAACTTGCGATCCAATTCCGCAAGTTCGTCATTGCCCTGCACTGCAATCAGCTGGGGTTTGTGTTCCGCGAATAGCTGAATGTTAGTCATCAGTGTGGCAAGTCTAAACAAAGTCTTTTGACCGAGGAGCAACCCGAGGACTACCGCCAACATAACATTAGAGAGCACTCCCATCTCTATGAGCTGCGTAATTCCTTTACGACGTTTGACAATATCGGGCTGAAGCTCCTCGGCAATAGGAGCGAAGATTTTCCGAATCTCTTGTTCTTGGTTGCCAATGCCAGCGATCGATAGGAAGAGTTCCTCCATGTATTCCCGCTCATTGAGGTAGCGCGTCATTACAGCTTTTTGTTTACCGGTCTCAGGTGCTACACCGGCGACTGCATCAAAAAAAACTTCCTTGAAATGACGAAACTCATCGCAGTATTTCTCTATCGGTAACATAGCCTTAGGGTTAGCTGCTGCTCCCCTCTTCAGTATTTCCATTTGATTTACCAGAAGACTCTCGGAATCTTTCATAGTCGTCAGACTCTCCTTCAGCGACACGAACCTGCGTGCCGTTTCCATCGTGACGAGTCTAAGCATTGTCAATCGAATTTCCTGACATGCACCCAGAATTTGTTTAGCGCGACTTTCCTGCAATGCAGCTCTATCAAGCTGCTGCAAATTGTCGACGAGATAGGTGCAAAATCCGATCTCGGTTAACAGTGGCAATCCAAGTATGAGCAGACCCTGTTGCCAAATTTTCATTATATACTGGCCATCAGTACGAGCACTCTGCTTCCAAAGCCCACGCACTGCTTCAGTTGCGAGAGACCACGAAACGCCGTAGTTACCATACCCGGCACGGCAAGCTGCAAAACGCCTACTTTAAATAACTTCTTTTCTCAGAGGTATTCGTTTGAAATCTTGTACCCCAAGCCTTTGGTCGCAGTAATTAGTGATGGTTTTCCAGGCTCATCGACCTTATTACGAATACGGCGTATACAAGATCGCAACGCGTCATCTGTCACCGCAGCGTCTGATTGCCACACTTGTCGAATAAGGTTGTCTACTGAGACATAACTTCCTCGAAGGCGGAATAGGTATTCAAATACGGCAAATTCTCCGGTATGAAGGTTGACTCTGCGCCCTTCAATCACAACCGTATGCCCTGCCACATCAAGATAGACGTTGGAGGTTCGGGAAGATGCTTCATAGTATACTTTGGGTCGTCGCAGCAAGGCGCGCACTCTGGCATTAAGCTCGCGTATGTCAAACGGCTTTGGCAAATAATCATCGGCACCTGAATCTAAACCGGCTTCTTTATCATCCAACTGAGCCTTGCCCGTCAACATCAAAATCGCGGTAGTGCCACCGTCAAGTCTAAATCGGCTGCAAATTTCAGGTCCACTAAGCCCGGGAAGCTGCCAGTCGACAATAGCTAGATCGAAATTCGAAGACTTGAGTAAATCAAAACCGGCATCACCGGAATGCGCGACAACTATTTCATGCCCGCTCGACTCGAACCAATCCACCAGCGTGGTGGTCAGTGGCACATCATCTTCGACAAGGAGAATTCTTGGCACGGCTGTTCCAATGAAAGACATTTTTATATACCCCCGGGCTGCTTATGGCAAAACATCACTCGTCAGTAGTAGTTGAGACTGGTACCGTCATCATTCACGGGTCTTGAGGTTACATTCATTCCGTGGGACTTCAAGAAACGTTAGGACCAAACCGAAAACCAAACCGGTCCGAAAGGATCACAGAGTGATTGAGGTTTGGCGACCTTCAAAGACGGGCATCCCAGCCACTTCTAACGTTTCATGATGCTAACAGCTTATAGAACGACAACCGAGTTTCTGGTTCTCCAATGGATTATCTTCTTCCGGAAGTATCCGCGGCTCCAGATCCAGGTTCGGCTGGAACTGATTCGAAGTATTCGAAAAGTTCCACCAGGCAGGACGCGGAGCCAGCCTCTTAAACCGGAATGCAAACTTATATCGAGCGCGCAGAGGCATTTCTGAAATTCGAGAACTCAAAGAACAATGCTGACTGCCGCAATCAAAGAGGTACGCCGCTCGCCAAGAAAACCGAAACAGCGCGTCCCTTTGAGATAATCAAGTTCCTATTTCTTGTTAATCATAGATTGAATGATGTCCCGAACTGAACCTGGAGATAGTTCCTTCTGTAGCAGTTGTTCAATTAATGACGGTTTCGATTCCAGAGGCTTGGTAGTTTCGCTGTCAGGCTTGGTGGTTTCTCTGTCCGAGGGGAACCTATTTTGCTTGCCGTAAATACTTTCGAACTGTTCCGGTGTCAACTCGATCGTTTCAGGCAAAAACCTCATTTCCATCCTATTGCCGTGTCGTAGCATCGTCTCTAACGGGCGGGTGCCGGTCTTTTCATTGAATTTATGCGGCTCGGACCTAGATGGGCAAACCATGTTCTCTCCGTGACCTTTCTTACCATCTTGGTTCACCGCCTTTGCTTTGGGCAATTCGAACTCGGCAGCCCACGCATCGCAAGCTGCGGCGGCCATGGTTGCTGTCAAATCTATTGTACTCAAATTGTCGTGATCGAACGCTTGAAACTCTTGCACCATTTTAGATAGCTCCTTCTGTTTAACAGGATCGTGCACATGCATTCACCGGTCTCATCGAAGGAGATAATAATTCTGTGTTCGTTACATTACAGTGACTAGAATTTTTGGCAGAGCCCGCAGGCCGGCCACTACGAACACTACCTGACTTTTGCTTGAGCCGTTCCTTCTCTGCTGGATCTTGCATTTTGTGCGCAGCACCCTTAGCTTCATTGGATAAAAATTGACGAAATTCAGCAGATCGCTCGCTATCGACAGACGCGAACTCCAATGCTCTTTCGAAAGTTTGCGCAGCTACGGTGATCTCGGCGCCCGTTTGAGAAAGGGCCTCAGTGGCATAGGACATGTCATAAGCGGCCAAAACGCATAAAGGCGTTAGAGTTACGCAATGCAAGAGTTCAACAGATGGGCTCACAATATCTTGCAAAGTCACAATCCACTGGACTGCACATCACGTTGCTCCGGCAGTGACTGCTCATAACTCGGATACCAATAAAAAGCATGCAGCAAACAACGACTAACAGTCTTTGTTTTGCTGCATGCTTACGCCTGCATTGGCACTGTCTTGCAACACGCTAAATTCGGACAGCTCCGGTGTCTCACTGCAGCAACTGCTGATCAGCAGCGAGTTTCTAGTGTTCCTCAGGCGCATAAGTCCATTATAGAAGCTAGGCAAGTGCACGGGTAGATGACGATAGTCACAACGGCGTCACCTCCGGCAACCCACCGATACCAGGCAATTCGGAACCCTTAGCGTAGGTTTTTCGATGCCGCAAATAACTTGTTGATATTTGTCGTGGAGGGTGCAGGTGTCTCCGGCAGAGTGTGTTTGTCGCTGGCGTTGCATAGAATGCAATTGTTATCGGCGAAACTTGACCTCCTTCGATGTTTGCTTGTCCGGTGACCTGCGTGTATGAATCGTCCCTGACTATCAATTATCACCGGTGGAGAGAATGAGCAGACGCATTCTGATTGAGCGAAGTCATGGGTATCGCATACAGGCCTTGCGGGGTTATGGACTATGACGAGATTCGTCTCCAGGAATTCTCGTAAGTCCATCAGGTAATCCCGTTTGGATACCAGAACGTGCGAGGCTCACTTCGCTCAGCAGGGATCGGTTTCTCCCACATTACTATCGACATTTTGAGAAAATTTGCATATAGTTGGAAGGATCAATCCACGTCACCAAGCCTGAAGGATGAAGAAAGAGATACGGTCCATTGGCTGACAGACCGACAGAAACAAATTTAAGAACCACAAGTTTTAACGGGATTGTCCTGAACATCATTGGGTTTGATTGTCGCGTATCCCGATTTAGCGAGTTAGAACCGATAGGGAAACCGCACAGTGAAATAGCCAGCGCGGCTGACCGCCATCGCCCGAGCGCAACACAAAGCTCGGACGGTCCGATTAGTCCGGAACCGGTCATAGAGAGTAACCCGTTTGTTACGATAAAACGGATCTCCAAAACCGGCACCGCGCCTATCGCAGCGGCTAGACAGCGCTTCACGATTGCCACCTCAACAGCTCGATGCAAGATCTCAGAGGCGAGCACAGCCGAGCTTGGAATAAGTTAAAGGTGAACGGATCTCCAGCCATTCGGCCGTGTTAAAAAGGGTATTGGTCAGCGAACTTCGGATATCAGGGCACAAATGATACCGCAGCTTCGAAATGCCTGGCAACAGATTAACTAGCGGTGATTATGAAACCTGTTGCCAATTCTGTCAGGCAAATGCAAGATTCTGTAAATATGATTCAATTCCGACAACTATAGGACGACAAAGCATGTGGGATGATTTCGAAAATAACGAACGGTCATCAATTAGAGAAACGCAGAAAGGCCGTCCCGCCGATCTGATAAGTGAAATTATGGAAGAGTGGATGAAAGCGAGCCAGATGCAAAAGCTCGATAGGCTCGAACGGAGTTTCAATCAAGACTCCGGAGACAACCAAGCACTGGCCCAGTTTCCGTCCGGAAACAGCTTGCTCAAACAGCTGGGTATACTTCGTGCAGAATCACTGTCTGTTGACTCTACCCGAAAAATTCATGAGTTCAGGGATCAAGTAGTTCCAGGAAAAATGAATGAAACCGAAATCGAGGTAGTAGCGTCACGAAACCAATTACCAAAGGGAATGACTTTAGACAGAGAAACCAATCATGAGGACAAACCATCCGGGCGTCGCAACGTGGGAGACGTTTTGTCGATTCGACCAGCAGACAATCCCGCCAATCCCATCAAAGTATTTTTGACACGCGACGATCAAGGACAGATCTCCTACAGAATCTCAGATCCGGGCCGGACTACTCACGGAAAATCTGAATCATTGAAAGACGGGAACGGCGATTTCAGTCTCCGCGACGGCACCAGGGTTCAAATAGAGAATGGACGAATATCATCCATTCGCAAAGGCAATGAACAATACAATATTAGAGACAGGAAGGCCAGCTAGTTTTTGCTCAATGGCAAGAAAACGGATCTCGTGTGAGGCGTCCGTCTGAAGCGTGCGTTGTGAACAATGCAGGCAGGAACTACGCTTTCTCAGGACAATAACCAGGCCTGCTACTCCAGAGCCAGACACTGCGCCAGCAACATGAAAGTACTCCACAGCGACATCCCGGCAGAAAACATCAACTGGTGAGAGCGTCATATATTTCAATGACTCGCGGCAACGGAACGTGAGCGTAGTGAGTACTTTCATAACGACAAATTTGGGTTTGCGTAATGCCAACCAGTGCCGCCAGATCAGCCTGCGACATTCCTCTGGCCACCCGTGTTTGGACAAGAATCGATGGCAGAGATCGAAGGGATGCAGATGTTAGATTCTGGTTTAGTGCACTACCATCCCAATTGGCAACATAAGTGTCCAGAATTGCTGAAATTTGTCCAATTTCACGCACCATCGCAGCTTCTCGTTCAGACGAAGAGGGCTCGACATTTATAACTATCTGTCGCGCAAGCACATCCTTCATTCTGATCAAATAGGCTCGCTGCTCTAACACTCGATGAAACTGAGCGTCGGTAGTTATTACTCGTAGTGGCTGTACTATCCAGGTGATGTGCGGTCAATATTATCAATATTCATTTTCCCAAAGTTCCAAATTATTAGAGAAATGACGCTACATGGTATACGTATTTGGAGCTCAAAAAGTTCAATGAATCTGACACTTTCTTGTCAAATCGGGTAAGTTCCTTGCTGCCGTCGATGACAGGGCGATATCACTTGTCGTGAAACCGAACGAGAACATAATCATTCGCCGAGCAATGCCTCGCTCTATCAGCCATGACCACATATCGGCTCTATATGAAAATATGCAAGATATGCATATCTTCCCTTAGCAACCGAATCCCAAAACGCCCTGCTTTTGGCAGTTTCCCCAAGCCGAATTGTAAGATTTTATGCATGATATGCATAAAATCATAGGCCGCCGAAGTACCAAAGCCCAACCGGCAAGCGGCGAAACCATTGGGAAACAATCAAACTGCCGCTGGCCAAGTGATGTTGACGCCGGCGCATCGATTGATGAGTCCCAGTGTGTTCATTTACTGATTACTCGAGGAACTAAGAATTCTCAGGGATCAGTGAGTGATCAGTGAGCACACACTTTGGTGAATACGTGTTCTGATTTGGAGACGCAATAGCCACAGCGCTCGTAAAATTTATGCGCCTCACTACGACTGATGTTGGTATAGAGGAACACTCGCCCGGCACTTGATTCGCGAGCACTGCGCTCCACCTCATCCAACAGCATCTTCCCAATGCCACATCTGCGAAAATGTTCGTCGACCACTAGTGCGCGAACCTCCGTGGACAATCCTTCAGTAACAAAAAATTGAGCACAAAAATGAATAAATCCGACCACGCCTTTAGTCGCATCTTCAGCCACCAACAATTCATGACCGACAGGAAGACTCGCGAGCCGTTCTGATATTTGTCCCGGCGTGCATGGATAGCCTAATTGATTAGCCAGTTCAGTCACACGAAGAGCATCTTCAGTGTGAGCTTTTCTGATGTACGGTCGTGGGATCAGTATGGACATTCAAGAACTCATGAACACGGACATTTCCAACACCTGTGGGCCTTATCGTCTAACATCATCTCGTCATTGCAAGCCTCGTTTGAATAAGGACCGACGGAAGAGCACGCAAGCTGCAGTGGCAATCGTGAAGCCCTAGCCCAACATCGTACCGACACTCTACTTCGGACGAAACAATCCAAACGACGAAGTATAACCGTGCAAAAACGTTGTGCCACCAACGGGTCCTATTTCGCCACTACAAAAGAATCCACTCAATGGCACAGAACCACCCAGATATTCACGAAAGCAGTGACTGTCATGATTGCGTATTCCATAGAGCGTGTGGCCTCTTCCCAGGCATGAAAATAACAACGCGCCGGCCACCGGGTCGGATTGAGAATCGCAATATTGTTTGAGTAATGCCCGCAAGTCCTCCGCGGAAGTATCTGCGTCACGCACATGGAACTGAATAGTGCGTTCATTTCTAAGCGATTCGCCCACCAATAGTGCACCGGTGTTGGGTTCCAAACCAAGAATGTTGCGAATGAGAAAATCGCCCGCATCAAAGTGATCTTTGAATTCATCCATCACCACACCAAGCATCAGTGCATGTTGCGCCAACTTCTGCTCTTTGTCGGACATTGCCTCAAGCACCTCATACAGTGCCTGCACCGCCGGCTTGCCATCCAATTCAAATAAGAAATTGCGATCACACCTGGTCACGCGTAAGGGCCATCCAACTGGCCGGCACCCCTGCGCAACAATGGTGTCTACCTTCAAATCTCCCGAAAGGGCAACACCGACAACCCCCGATCGATAAACGCGATTGTTCAAGAAAAGTCCATTCATGCCAACACGATGAGCTCCACTTGCCAGCCCGCCAAGTTTCACACATTGAGGAAACGCAAAATCTAGCCCTTGCGCTAAGACATCAATTCGAAACGAAAACGGATCCGGAAGCAGCACAAATGCAGGCGTTCTCTCAGCCGTTGTACCAACAACCTCTTCCCATTTACTTTGCGGCGAATCCAGGTCGGGTAGATCTTCATCCCTAATATGGAATGAATTAATCTCCACACCAGGTAAATTTGCTGCGCAGATCGCAACTGCCGGCTGCTGCTCTACCTCAACTCCCGCACCAATGACCCCCCCGGCAGAGCAGCCTATAAGGGTCCTGGCGCCCAGGTATTCACGTGCCAGATCCGGTATTTCGTGAAATTCGGAACTAAACTGCGCCGATACAAACACCAGCGCCAGATCCGGCGGGTTCTGTAATTCCTTGTTGACTTGTGCGCAACAATCCGAAAACAGGGCAGACAGGTTATTCTCACCCGCTTCAGAGGGTTCCGCGATAGCCGATGCCCATCTCATAATTGCATCGCTCTCCAATAATCTTTCGTCAAAACGTTCCAGTTTAACGGCGAGAGGTATAATTCTCAACGCTCGGACTAAGGGTTGTTGGAAAAGACGTAACTAAAAAAGTGAGCGAAGTAAAAATCACCGCTACACCGACAAAAGAAGGCGGTCACGGCGACATGCTGCTCTCCTGGTGGCTGGCAGCCGGGATAGTTGGCGCTGACATCGGCACGTCTGTCTTCTACAGCACCGGGGTAATAAAACCGCTTATAGGCTTTGCAGCACCGCTCGTTATCCTTGTGGTGTGCCTTTTGATGTGGTTCTTCAAAGCCACTTATGAAGAGGGATGCGCAGCAAGCCCGTTTAACGGCGGCGCATACATGATGGTTCTGCAAACCGTCGGACGTCGAGTGGCGATGATAGTGGGCGCCCTAACCATCCTCTCGTACCTGGCGACGGCTGCAGTAAGTGCGCTCTCCGGTGCATTCTATATAGACTCATTCGACAACATCCTCAACTGGCCTGCGGAATGTGTAGTTGGGGTCTCAGTAATTCCCGTTATTGTATTTGGCGTACTCAATATCATTGGCATCAAAGAACCGGCAATGATTGTATTCGCCATTGCCTTCCTCCATTTCGCGCTATTGCTTGGCATGGACGCCTATGGTTTGGTACTTGCTTTCCAGAAACACGCTGATTTTGGTCGAATTTTTCAGGGCATCGGAACTATTCCTCCACTGGCATTGTTGCAGGGTTTCGCGGCTGCGTTTCTCGGCATTACAGGGTTTGAGTCGGCAGCACAGATTGTTGAGCAATTAAAATCACCCACCTGGAAAACGCTGAAACAAGTTTATCTTTCGATTGTAATACTGGTAGGAATAACCGCACCGATTACCTCATACCTGGTGATTATCCTGCTAACCGATGAGCAATTGAAAACTTACTCAAACAGCTTGTTATCAGGGCTCGCATTCGTTGAGGGTGGACAACCTCTGCTCATGGTGCTGGTGATCGACGCGGCCTTAACTTTGTTTGCAGCAGTGAACACAGCATACGTCGGCTGTATCGGATTGTGCACAACGATGGCCAAGCAGGGAAACCTACCGGGATTATTTCTTCGACGTTGGGCGCACAAAGTGCCTTTGTTTCAAGGATATCCGTATGTGGTAATCGTTTTCATGATCATTAGTATCATGATGATCATCATGCTCCCGGGGCAGGTAGACAATCTCGGACAGGTCTACGGCATGGCCTTTCTGGCTGTGATGCTCAGCTTCTGTCTCGGTGTGATGCTGCTTCGCATTCGCATGCCGCTCAAAGTCGCCCGCTCACCTTATAGAACACGATGGGTTGTTCACCTGGCGAACTTTGTGGTGCCAGTGCCGCCAGCGATTAGCTTTTTGGTTCTGCTCTTCGCCCAGGTGGTATTAGTGGCAACGGCCCACAGCGCCAGGGGGTTGGCAGTTCAAATATTCACGCTCATCTTGTTGGGAATAGCTTTCTATAGACTCGGGGTGCTGGAATCGCGACTTTCAGACCTGGCTGATTTGCGACTCGGACTGGGCAAGTTTCGCCATGTGGCTGAACTGCCTGATGATTTGCCAAGTTACGTTCTTTGCACGGGCGGAGCCAAAGCAAGAAATCTCGCCAGCATGCTGCTGCGGCTGCTCGATCGGGAAGACCCGGGACCGAAGGAAGTTATCATTTTCCACGCTGAAGAAGAAGCAGCGCGGCGCGGGGTGATGTATGAATTACTTCAGAGAGTCGTTTCGCAGCAAGTAGTACCAGACTTCAATGATAGAGACATTATCCTGACGGTAAAGGTAATGCCCGAGTCAATGATTGATGGTTTAATACAACTGAAGCGAGCACATCCGTTCAAGAAGATTTTCATCGGAACTGGATCAGACCCACAGAACGCATCGCGTTATGCACGGGAACTCGAAACGAACCTTGGCGTACACGTGGTAAACATTGGAAGCACTTCCACTAGCGGTGGTGTGTTGTCCAGCACGTTCGACACAAAGCCGAATCAAAGCTAAACCCGGTTTACCGGTTCGTCAATCGAGAGGCTACGAAGGGAGCACCGTGTCACCATGGTTACCAGTAGATTGCAAACAGACATTGCTGCAGCAGAATTGGAAAGTTCTGAGAACAGAATGTTTCTGCGCGTATACATTGAAGACGTAAGCCCCCCCTTTACTGAAAAGCAAATGCTCAAGTCACTCGATGAAATTGATTCATGGTGCGAAACCAGGACATCTGCCGATATCGGTCTCTCCATCGGAAAGTTAACCATGGATCTTTTTCGGACAATTCTTGCTTCACGGCTCCTGAACCGCGTGTCGTCCCTGAATCTCAGTGCAGATCCAGATGATGGACTGGCACTGGGTCCCGAATGCGCAGAATACTTGGCTCAAGCTTCCGACCTGTCAAACATTCGAAATCTTCTTTTGTGTTCGCAAGAACTCCAAGACGAAGGAGCCGTGGCCATCGCTGACTCTACCAATTGGACGAATCTAGAATCCCTTTACCTGAGGTACAATGAGTTCACCATAGATGGGATTCAGGCACTGGTTCTCTCGAAGAATTTCCCCTCTCTTCGTGAGCTTGAGCTTGAAGGAAACGACCTTGAAGACGACGCGGTTGACATTCTTGTTGACAGTGAACTCTGTAGCCGGTTGGAAAGAATTACAGTGACGGTCGACGATCTGTCCGATGAAGCCTTAGACCGGCTTCACGATTTCTTTGGCGAGCGCATAACTCTTTAGATCAAGGTTGGGTTTGCCCGGAGATCTTAGAACGAATAATAGTCTTCAGGAATGGTTTCGGTGGGCCGCCAGTCGAGGTCTCCGTTCTGCGCGCCTTTGTATCGTAAAAACAAACCAGTCATAACATCCTTGTTTAACTGCGGAGTCTGTTTCTTGCTTGCGAGCAGGCGTTGTAATACTTCTCCGGCATCTATTTCGCCAGTTTTGGCCAGCCCAATCACCAGCACGTAAATGTGTTTGCAGATCGCTTTCTGTAATCCACCGCAAGGGTTCAGGTTCTGCGTACAGCACGCGAAAGTTCCTTCACTACCCAATTTGCAAGCATAGACAAGGTCAGGATCGGTTTGGCTTTTGATAATCCCCAAAGTGCCCGCTTCGGTCTCCTCGCTGAAAAGTTGAAAGCTTTCCTTTTTCAACATGCTGAGAGATTTTGAAACTTTAGTCTCATCAAACTGACTGTGCAAGAGCCTGAGAAAGGAAGGGAAATCTAACGCAATCGGATTGGCAGCTTTCTGATTTGCCATCATCAAAAGTAAATAGGGATCGGCGCCCTCACCTCTCCATTCAAGTTCGTTTAGTTTGGAAAAATCCGCTGGCAATTTTGTATCATCGTCATACTTCGCCTTCGAAAAGCCCGCGGCTTCCAACACATTACAGGTGGTAAGGTCAACACCACTCAAATTGGATTCCTTGAAATCTGCTCCTGCAACATCTGCGTTGGTGAAATTTGCCTTTCGCAAATCGGCTTTATGTAGTTTTGCTTTACGAAGCATCGCCTTACTGAAGTCTGCATCGCATGCGCTTATGGAGACTAGGCGGCTCTCCGACAGGTCGGCGCCGTTGAACTTCGCTGCGGTAAAATCAGTATCTTTTGCGCTTAGCTTCTTGAGTTTTGCCGACGAAAAATTGCTCGCTTTGAAATTCAGATTCCCTAACTTTATTCCGATTAGCTCACAGTTTTCGAGATCAATATCTTCAAATGAGCAGAGTGATTTATCACGCTCCGGTGCCTCGTTCCACAATCTTACGCCTCGTTTTCCAGCTGAGAGGTAACTAAGAAGCGTCTTTGAAAAAATACTATTGCGGATTTTCAAAGGATCAAGATTTTCCAACTGCGGTGCGGGCTGAGCCATGCCGGTAGCAGCACACCAAAACCCCCTGGTAAGTTGATAAAGCGACGCACGTGTATCGATCATGTCGTCAGCTATCGACGATTTGGTGCGCCAATTCGTTTTCACTACTAGTGTATCGACTAACAGTTCGCCTTCCTCCAGCATATGGAATAGAGAGGCCTGTGCGCAACGAGTGTCGGGAACTCGATGATGAATGCCGTCATAGACATGGGGGGAGTTTCTCAGGTAGAGATGAATGAAATTGATCCCGTGGTCGGACGAAGATAAATTAGACGTGAGCTCAACTTCTTTCAGCGCACCGTGCAAATTCACCCAGATGTTAGTTTGAAACTTGTCCAAACCAAGAAGTTCCTTGCCAAATCTGTGCGCCAGATCCTGGCTCTCGCCGGTCGTCTTCGCTGAGAGAACCCGTTCCTTCACTGAGGTCGCCCAGGCAGCTTTGGCAATCAGATAAAATTCGTCGTCAGACTTAAGATACTCATCGGCCGAGCCCAGAGGTTTGGTTCGCACGGTAAGTGTATCGATCAGCAGGTGGCCTTTGCCACAGAATGTACCGGCTTTCTTAAGAGCTTCGGCGAGAGTGGTCATGGATTCTTCAACCCTTGAACCGTCATCCTTTTTCAAGAAAAGGTTGATCACATCCTTCGATACATTTACCCTGGCTTCGCGAATGACTCCATCACATTTCAAGAGAACGGTCATTTCGAACACGTCCAGTGTTTCTGCGTGCTTCTCAAGTTCCTTAACTGATTCATCAAGTGTTGATTGCATTAGCTTCATCCCCTCTTCACTCTGGAGATCTACCCCGGATGCGAAAAGTTCATTCCACCAATTGAAACAGTTGTGGCGAAAAAACGCCCCAACCGTTTCAATTCACCTGTCCGCAGATCAGCTTAATGTAGCTAGAATTGTACGCCGGGTTTGACAGTCTTTGCTCAAGGTAAATTCGAATGGTCCCATAGAGCGAACGTCAGCCCTGAATATCGGGCTCTGTCATTTTGGAGGGGTCTAGAATTCGACCAAGCTGGTCGGATGATAGCGAAGTGGTCTCTTGAGCAACTTCGCGAATAGTTCGTCCTGAAGCCGCTGCCTTCTTCGCAATAGTTGCAGCTTTATCGTATCCAATTTCCGGCACAAGTGCGGTGCACAGAGCCAATCCTTGCTCAACCATTTCCGGTCCCTTTCCAGTGGCCTTCAGTCCGTCTATGCAACGCTTGCTAAAGTTCTCGCAGGACACCGCGAGCAACTGTGTTGACTGAATTATGTTAAACGCTGCCACGGGCATCATCACGTTCAATTCAAAGTTACCAGCTTGTCCCGCAATGGCTACGGAGGTGTCGTTACCCAGTACCTGCACACACACCATGCAAACTGATTCTGCAATTACGGGATTAACCTTCCCCGGCATAATTGAACTACCCGGTTGCACTTCAGGCAGAGTAATTTCGCCAAACCCCGCTCGTGGTCCACTTCCCAGCCAACGGACATCATTGGCAATCTTCATCAAACTTACAGCTAGAGTTCTCAGAGCACCCGATGCGAACACGACTTCGTCCAGGGTACTTTGAGCTTGAAAGTGATTTTCAGACTCGCGCAATTCAAGACCGGTTTCCTTCGAGAGCTCCGATAACACTTTAGAAGCGTACTGCGGTCTGCTGTTGATGCCGGTACCAACGGCGGTACCACCCAGCGCAACCTCGGATAATCGATGGAGAGCAACAGTGATCCTCTCGATCGAGCGATCCATTATTCCTTCGTATCCGCGAAACTCCTGTCCAAGTCTAATTGGTGTAGCGTCCTGAAGATGGGTCCGCCCCGTCTTAATGACAGGCCAGAACTCCTCCGACTTTTTATGAAAGCTGTCGCGCAGTAGCGCCAGCGCCGGCAGTAACCGTTCTTTAATCTCCAGCATCGTTGCCACATGAATCGCAGTTGGCACAGAATCATTTGACGACATTCCAAAATTCACATGGTCGTTAGGATGAACCAGGCTGCGATCGCCTCGTTGTCCGCCAAGCAACTCAATAGCGCGATTTGCAATCACTTCGTTGACATTCATGTTGGTGGACGTGCCAGATCCCGTCTGAAAAATATCGAGCGGAAAATGTGAATTGAATTTGCCCGAGGCCACTTCTAAGGCTGCCTGTTCAATTGCATCGGCGATCTTCCCGTCAACATCGCCGAACTGCTTATTAACACGTGCCGCACCAACTTTAATCAAAGCCAGTGCGCGAATGAAAGAGTGTGGAAAACGCAGTTCACTGATCGCAAAATTGAGAACCGCACGCTGGGTGCTAGCTCCATAGTATGCTTCTTCAGGTACTTGCATTTCGCCCATGGAGTCACGCTCGACTCGGGTTGCAACAGTTGCACTGGTCATTGCTTCTCGCCTCTCTTTTCCACGCCCGCGAATCGCCGGCTGCCAATAAATCAATAGGCTGGCCGATTTTGGAGGATCAACAGGGCAATTATACTGGACTATTCTGGCTTAAATCGAGCTGCCAAGCAGGTATTGCAACCCATCGCTTCCGGGAGAGCGGACCTTCTCAAACGACACTATTAGCCGTTGCAGCCCGTACAGCGGGTCATCCTGCGCCCCGGGGCTATAAATCGTGTGAATTCGGGCGCTCCGGGTCCTCATGTTTTCAAAAAAGTTTCGCGTGGTGCATCTGGTAGCGGGTCAGGCCCCCCGACCGGTATCTGTCACTGTGCATCGATGCAAAACATCGAAATAACAGCAAAGACCACCCATCCCACGCAACGAAACCTGAGTTTCTTTTTGGGACGGTGTGAGGCAAAGAGACCGAGATTATGAACTCAAGAAGACGACAAAATCAGCGCAGAAAGCATACGGATGCAGGCAGAATACAAGCTGCGGATATGCCTTACCGGAGACTGGAATATGCACCGCTAGATGAATAATTCAAGGGAGATATAAATACTACAGAAAGAAATACAGACACAGAAAAGAATGCGCGCAGCTGGTGCCACGCGCATTCCATTCGAATTAAATGAACAACGGTTTTTGTGAAATCACGAACTCGTTTGCAACGGGCCGCATCCAAGCTCGCTACACACAAATTCTCAAGACTTCGGAGCACCTAGAATCTTTTTCAGTCCGCGCTTCAAACCTACGTCACCGGAATAACCGATCGAATATGTGACAACCTGATTGGAATTGTTGAGAAATATCAAAGTCGGAATCGGGCTCACTTCATAGTCTTCGACTACTTTTTCAACTTCCGGATCATCAACGTTGTAGCTCAAAAACTCAACTTGATCACCGTACTCGTTTTTCACTTTTTCCATCAAGGGTTTGAGCTGTTTGCACGGTTCACACCAGGACGCATAGAACTCCAAAATCTTCGGCTTGGGCATTTCTCCGCCGATACCACGATCTAGCCCGCGTATGCCATTTGCCATGGCAATCATCGGAGTGTCATCACCCATTTTAGGAGCGATATATTGATGCGGTAGAGACATCAGCGCTATGTTTGCTTCTATAGCATTCTTCGAGCCTCTGCCAACTCGAATAGCTTTACGAAGTTCTGAAGCGCCTTTTCTATATGTCTTGACCTGATCGGGACATCCCTTCGGCATCCCGGCGGCTATTTTACAAAGTGACTTACCCAGATTCAGTCTGCACTCGCAACTGGTCAATAGAGTTTTGTCCTCCACCATCGCAGCCTGAAAATGCTTAGCGGCTTCCTTATAGTTCTTGACTGCAAGTGCTGCTTTACCACGAGCATATGACGGCGATGTAGTTTGCACTGGTTTTGACAGTGCTATCGTCGCTACCTTCACAGGAGCCTTCGCCATGCCCGGCTTAGCTGTGTTTGTGACGGTTTTGGCGGGCGGCGCGGCTAGTGAATTCAACACCGCTGATTGCATCGGTATCAATACGGCTACCGCCGCTACGACCACCAACTTATCTTTTATTCCGCCTCTTAGAAGTTTCATGATTAACCTCCGGTCCCTCTTCTGACTTTCTTCTTATGTGTATCCAGTGTGACACTTGGGACTGCCTTGCGCCAGTCTTTCCGCTAAATGATTACTTGCTGCTAATCTGCCCACTGTCTTGTTTTGTCAGGTGAGCACTCACCCACTTATCCACTTTCTGGATCACCTTCTCGTCAAACTGGCCTTCTTCAAAAATTAGGTGCTCTGCGTTATCAACCATCATCATTTCTTTATCTTTGCAAACAATGTTGTCATAAAGTTGCCTGGTTCCTTTCGGATTCACAAGCTTGTCCTGGCGACCCTGAACCATGAGCACCGGGGTCTTTTTGATCAATTTCACACTTTTATGATTGTCATTCATAAAGCTTTGAAACTGGCAAAGTTCCCTGGCGCTCAAATTCAACCGTGCAAATTTATCCTGACTCCACATCTCCTTCAGACCGGATTTTTCCGTTGCCTGATTAATTACACCGGTACCCACGTCGAACTCTTTGTTGGGGGAAGTCAGCAACTTGAACGCCACCAGCAGGTTCGTTTTCCCCTGGTGGAACCGATCGCCTGCAGGCACCGAGCTAATCAATCCGTCAACGAGTTCAGGATGTTCCGACGTCACCCGTAAAGCGATGCCGCCTCCCATTGATTCGCCTAGCAAGAAGACAGGCAGCGTAGGATGAACCTTGTGAATAAAATGGAGTGTTTTACTGACGTCATCGAGACACGACTCAAAATTCATTTTCTGACGAGATCTGTCTTTCGACGCCATGTATGAACCGAACCCGCGAACATCAACGGCATATACCGCATAGCCGAGCCTGGCCATACGCTCGCCGAAATCTTTGTAAGTTCCGTTGTGCAACCCGAGACCGTGAACGCACATTATTACAGCCTTCGGGTCTACATCAGGGTCTAGCCAGTTTAGACAGGGCGGAGTGTCAAGTAATTTCGACTTGCCTCTTTTGATAGTTGCGGTGCTTACCTTTTTGGGATCGTCACTCTTAGTGTCGGATTTTGCTTCTGTCTTGGCAGACTTATTGTTAACTGAGAACTTCGCATTTTCTTCAGAAGATTTAACATCAGTTTTTGAAGTAACGCCAGATAGTGTTGATGGCGACGTGGTCGCAGGAGAGGCAGAATCCTTCACGTTCTCCGAGGGAGCTCTCGAAATCGACGAGTCGCTCGATTTTGGTTTACTTGTAGCTGAATATGCGCTTTCCGGTGACTTAGTTCCCGAAACAGTGTCCGGCTCTGCAGCGCCCACAGGCGCGCTAGACAATGCCATGATGACCATCGCCGAATAAAGTCCGGCAAACTCAGGCGAACGAAATGACATGATGCTCTCCGTAAGGATTGGCTTGTTCGGACACCTTAAGTATTTCCAACCTATCCTTCAGTTGGTCTCTCTGATTTCTTCATTGTCTCACTACGGAGAATATCGATCAAATATTGCAATTCAGACAAAGTAGCGGTTTTGAACATAACGGGAAAGTTGTTCGGCTCAGGACTTCCGTTTTCAACCTCGCAACAGAACTAGTGTTTACCGGTATAGCGAAACTCCAGTTCATATTGCAACTTTACGAACCGGAAACCGACCAGCTACAGCGAAACCACCATTATCAATCGTAAACTTCCCCTACGACAAAGGTGGCTAACCCATCGAAACCCGAGGTTTGGTTAAAGGCGAAATCCAGGCCAGTCTAACTTTCCTCGACGCATAAAATGGTGATAACTAACAGATAGATTACGTTCAAGCTCCATCGTGACAAGACTGTCGCGGTAGAACCAGCACTGGCAACGATATCGAAGCGTTCGGAGTCGTTCCGATGCCCTGCTCTTGGTAGTGATTTCAATTTCACAATCTACCAGATGGCATGCAGATTCATTAGTAAACCGTCACCATTTGAGCGCTACACCAAACACGGTTTCTTGAAACATGCTTTCAAATTTTTTATCGCTGCCGCGACAAAGCCGGCGCCGATAAAGTTAGCGCTGACACAGGCAAGGCGGTTAGCTCCTTAACGATTGCGCATGATGATGCGCCCGGGGAAGCGTATTCCCCAAGCTTCGCAGCTCGTTGAACCGAAAGTTTTTGCCATAAGCAGAAACTTCCGTTGAACAGCGTCGCGCAAGCGAGCCGACCCGCGTCAGGTTAGAAGGAGGCCCCCCAATGGACCACGCCTAAAAAGGACGAAGGATTTATCCGCTGCCCTGTGTGTTGAACTAAGAATTGCAAGGGTAAATTAGATAAGGCGGGAGGGTGATCAATAATGTCGTTCAGGTTCGCAACATCGCTATTCCTCATGGTAGTGGCCAATCTGTGGCAGGGATGCAACGCTCAGGCTGGTGACAATCCCAACGCCCTTGCGGTGGGCAAATCAGCAAAAATTCAAACTCCTGTCGACATCCAAACGAACCCGGTAGCCAACTTCAACTGGAAAACCAGAGAAGAAGTGCTTAACATGCGGAAGAAAGAAATCTACAAGTATCCACAGCTGTTGCTGAACACCTATACTCCTTACCCTCCCATTTGGGGTGCTGTCGAAGATAACCGCCCGTGGTGGGGCACCACTGGTACCTGTATCTGGGGTGAGGGGCAAAAGAGTATCGAAGGACCGGCCGAAGAATCTCGCTACATCTTGAATCCGTTCATGCTGGTGGGCGTGAATCCGGCTACATTAAGCATTTGGAACCCGTCGCGAATCAGAAAAGATGAATTGAACGACCCGAAATTTCCCTACTTCTGGTACCCGGAATCCATACGGTTTGAGGCAGCAAAATCCTTTGCCACTGCCACATTCAACATCAGCCAATATCTCGCTGATATTAGAAAAACCGGCGCACTCAATCAACCCAATATCATGCCCAATCAATTCAGCCTGGTTGCGTACAATGCTCGAGATTTCGGCTATGGCTATATTTGGTTGAATGAGGCACGTTCGATAAATGTGTCCAACGACAATAGATTCACCGAACCAACTACTATTAGACAGATGCTTCACTGTGGTGGCACGTGCGGATATGAAGGCGGCTGCAACAATATGAGTCCATTTATGAAAGAGATAGATCGCTGCCGCATCAACAAACTTCCAGCCCGCGCATGCGTCTATCTCTGGCGCGATGAGCCACAAAATGTGGCGAAAAGGCCAGATTTCATTTTCCTTTTGGATTTTAAATAGCTCCGGGAAAAGTATTAATGCGCCGCATTGGCATTTCTCAAGTAATACGGGGCAGTTCGCCGAATAGTTTCAAGAAAAGGCGTTTGCTTATGACCAAGTTCACGGGTGGCTTTATCTGAGCTGTAGAATATCTTGCGCTGACTTAACCATGCAACTTGCCAGGTAAGCGCCGGTCTACGCTTGAACAGCGGAAAGACGGCTTCACAGCAAATACCGGCAGCTTCAGTAACTGGTCCCGGCACCGCAAACAGGGGGCGACGGCCATGCAACACTTCAGCCAGCATATTGGCCGCATCACGAAAGGAGACGTTAGCGCTTCCTATCACATACCGCTCTCCCACTCGTCCGGCAGCGAGCGCATTAATAGATGTCTGCACCACATCCTCCAAATCCGAGAACATCACTCCGCCGAGCGGGTACCCCAGTAACCAGCCCCCGGCCATTGCTCGAAATATTGTGTGGTGATGGGGATGTGTATCGCCCTCTCCAAATGTTATCCCCGGACTTAAAACTAAGACCGGAAGCCCTTTTGCAGCAAACTTTAGAACTTCTTGCTCGCCTTCAAATTTGGTATCACAGTAATACAGCCCCAGCCCTTTAAGGTTATATTCAATGGTCTCATCGGCAATAGCCCCCGGTTGAGGAATCCCCATTCCCGCAATAGAGCTCATATGGATTACCCGGTCCACGGAGGCTTTACCACAGGCGCTCATGACGTTGCGGGCACCTTCCACATTCGTTTTATAAAGCAGGTCATAATCGCTGCGACGATACGAAACAAGACCGGCAAGATGGTACACAACATTGCAGCCCGTTACCGCGCGCTCAAGCGAACTCGATTGGCAGATGTCTCCCTGGATATGTTCAATTCCTAACGGGGCCAGCCTCCCGGGAGCATCTGTTCCCCTGCCGAAAGTTCGCACTTCATGTCCCAGCTCACAAAGGCGCTCCACAAGCCTTGCTCCGAGGAACCCTGACGCCCCGGTCACCAGTATCTTCACTGCAGTCTCCCGTTCAAATATCGCTCAACTCGTTGGTGAAATCTCTACGCCTGTCTCGCCGGTTGCCCCCGTTCAGCACCAACATTCGCGTTGTATGAGAGCAAGGCCTCCTTCACACTGCGGGGGCGCACATTGAATACACTGTGCAAACCATTTTCATGGCAAATATTATCCTGGCACGCCAGCCTCACCTGATCGCGGCTAACGAGCGGCACCGGCTGAAACATTTCCAGCGCACCGGCAGCCAGGGAAACCAGACCGGCCGGAATACTTCGAATAGGTTTCCTGGTATTCATGCTGTCCATCAATAGTTCAACAAATTCCTTCATCGTCAGTATATCCGCACCACCAATCTCAACGGTCTTGCCATCTGCTACAGCCGTTGTTGCAGCGCTAACCAGAGCCGCAGCGAGATCACCAACAAAAACTGGCTGCAATTTATTTGCACCACCGTTTATCAGAGGCACACCACTCTTCTCCTCGATCATCTTGCGGTATCGCGCCACCAACTTGCTGTCGCGATTGCCAGCTTCTCGACCAATAATAAGCGACGGCCGAACAATGACGTATTGCAACCCGCTCTTCACGACCAGTTGTTCAGACTGAAATTTCGTTTTGTGGTACGTGCTCGCGGCATCGGCGGCGCTACCCAGTGCTGTAAGCAGAACCACTTTGCGCACTCCCGCTTTCCCGCACCCGGCCAACAATTCTGAAGTCTGACCGCCATGAAGATCTTCCAGTCTCTCCCCCTTGCGCGGTGCAATGCTGCCGATCAAATGCACCGCGCAGCTGGCACCAGCCAGTGCCTCTGCCAGTACCGGCGAGTTGCTTTCCAAATTAGTAGCAAATAACCGGGCGCCGGTTTTCTCTAGAAACTGCCGATCCACGGTTCGCGCTTCCGGTCTGACAATGCATCGCACTGTAAAACCGCTTTTAACGAGCGCCAATACAAGATGGTTGCCCACATATCCTGTGGCGCCGTCCACGACGATTGCCCCGTTAACCGGTGTTATGTCTACCAAAACGCCCCCTCCACAGTTGATTTCTGCCCTGGCACGGGCGTATGTTTAATGCGCTTTTGGCGGCTGGCGGTTCGCCTTGTCCGTGCTCTTCTTCGCCCCTCTTCGCTCAGCCTCACAGCCAGGTTGCAACATGTGCAGTATCGGCTAATTTATTCAACTTTGCCAATGCTTTTGCTGCCAAGTTTGCGACAAATGTTCTTTATTAAGGTGACCTCGCCTACCTCGTTTCCTTGCGCCCGGTGCCCCAGGTATTGAAACAGATAACCGGCGACAAACAGAATCGAGCCAAGCCCTGTTCTGCCAGTGGTCAGTTTGAAGACACCATAGAAGACCATAGGCACACCGATAATGTGCAGTCCTGCGTTTATCGGATGCCGGTGCCGCTGGCAATAATCCACAACAAATGCTCTTGTATTTAATGCTACTCGACTAATGATCGTCATTCCAGCTCTCCGGTTGTTCGCGCTCAGGCATGCTGTAGTAGTCTCTTTTGCCTTCCCCAAATATCCAGCCTGGTCACCAGGGAATCATCTCCAACACTGATTCGGCTCGGACTAATCTTATTTTAACGCCGGGGCGTTCGCTCGTCCCTCTCTTGCTTCACCCTTAAAAGATTCAAGGGTACGGCCCATTCCCTCAGCAAACGGAGTGCGATCACGGTAGTTTAACAATTGTTCGGCCAGGCTTATATCAAAGCCCTGATTAAGCCCTGCCAGTCGAAATGCGGCCCGAGAGAACCGCGATAATTTTTTGCGTGCGTCGGCCGGCAGATATGGTGCCACCCTGGAAACCACTTCACAAGCCGTTTTAGCAACTACCCCGGGTATAGCCCTGGTAACGCGCGGATATCCCATGCCATCGCAAATGGCATCAAACAACTCCTTCTTGCTCACCACCTCTCCATCGGTAAGATTGAAAACATGCTTGTCCGCTTGCGGATTGAGCATAGTGAGTTCAATTGCAAGTACCAGATTTTCGACGAAAATTACATTGCACTGTTTAGTTCCACCATCAATCAGCATGGCTTTGCCCGTGCGCAAATTCTCCATGAGGCGAGGCATCCAGGCCTTCTCGCCAGGGCCATAGATAAAACCGGGGCGTAAAATGGTTACCAGCATGTCGCCTCGTCCGAACCATCCTGTTACCGTCTTTTCAGCATCAACTTTGGAATCCGCATATGATTCGCCGCAATAAACCAGCGGAGCTTGCTCGTTCACTTCATACTGATCGTGCTGCCCTGTGATCACAGAGAGGCTACTTATATGGATGAAGTGCCGGGCATTGGCCAGGGCGGCCGCGGTCATGACCGAACGAGTGCCCTCCACATTTACTGAGAATACCTCATCTCTGGTGGCATGCGGATCAACCAACCCGGCAGCATGCACTACCACGTCTATTCCATTAATTGCCCGGCGGAGGGATTCGCTGTCATTCATGTCACCACGAACAATTCGAAGATCCGAGGCGGCTCCGGGAAGCATCTCTAGCGCATCGGTTCTACTGGAGTTGCGCACCCAGGCAACGACGCCGTGCCCTGCGGCAAGCATTCGCTTCACTGTGTGCATACCTACCAGGCCGGTGGCGCCAGTGACGAAAACTTTGTGTTGCATGTCTTTCTCCAGTATCAATCAATTAAAATCTGAGTGCCGATACATAACCCTCTACGCTAGCTCGGTTCCAAAGCCAAGAGCGTTTCGCGAAAATTCGAATTTGCGGTTAAGAACGGAATCTTGACCTGGGCCTCCGGTGCTCCCTGCTCCACCCTCATCTGGCGCAGTCGGGTAAACGTACCATTCTTCACAACTTCTATGGTGGGAGTTCCCAGGCGTCTGGTGGCACGTTTGTCCTGGTATTCGATATTCTGATGCTGAAGTGATTGATCGAACACCCGGGCAAATTCTTGAAGAACCGACGTGGTGATGTCTTCCCGCACTTCAGCATAGCCGACATAGCGCGGCGGATGCTCCAGCTGAACGGCAAGCGTAAAATGATCCACTGCGTTGAGAGCAAGCTGTCTTACAGCATAGCGAAGCGCAATGTGCACCTGTTCTTCGGTGAGTTTTTCACCGGTAATCGAACTGACTCCGATTCCTTTTTGAACAAACTTCAAGATTGGAGTCTTTTGGTCAACACCGACAACCTGCATCAGGTCGTTTATGTTATACCGATAAAGACCTGAAGCCGTAGTGAAGTGAATAAAGTAGCGTTTATCAACCTCGAGTTGGTCGAGAGAAAGAAACGTTTTGTCAGCCGAATCCATCTCTTCTTCCGGTACAAATTCAAAGAAATGGGAAGTAAGCGCAGCCACCCCGCCGGACCCTTCGTCAGTCAGAGGAATGGTTCCTCTTCCTTCACTAGCCATATAGCCGAAATCGCGGATTCTCGCCTTGCCGTATTTGCCAGGCAACCGTTCAAGATAAAAAGGCATCGGTCCGCCTTTCCACACTGAGATCCGAACAAGGTCCGGCCATACGGTTCGGGGAAGAAGGCAGCCTTCCTGCTCAAGCAGTCTGGCAAGTTTACGAGCAGCATTCTTATCTTGCTTCAGGTACTGCTCAAGCGATTGCCCCAGAACTCCGGGAAGTTGCATGTCATCCCGCAGGGTTCCGTCAAACAGATCTCGAATTAAGTCTTCAGCATGCTCGTTGAGTTGATCGGCCAGCAGCAAAAGCGTGGACGGATTGCACGCCAATACGGCCACAACGCGCTGGCACAGAGCTATTCTCAATGCAGTGTAATACTTTATCTGCACATCTTTAATTTGACTGATCTCGAACGGCAGCGAAAAGAATCGTGCCACCAGAGGCGATTGCTTTCGCCTTAACATACCGGAAACGGCCCCGTATGGAATGCCGGCTTCTGTATACCCTTCGCAGTCGTTGCTGGCAAAAATGAGGAAGCGTGCGCCCGGAAAAGCTACATGGGGCATACTGTCTCGAGCAATCGCCCAGTTATGAACCTGGAACGCATGTGTATAGTCTTTCAAATGAGCTGGCGTAATGGGAATGAATTTGGGCTTACCGGTGGTGCCACTGGTAGTGGCAAACATAACCGGAGACTCAGCGGTGAGTTGATTCGGCACACCTGCCATCTCAGCTTCAATGTAGGGAAGAAGGTCTTCATATTCCGCCGCCGGAACTTGCCTTTGATAATCTTCTATAGACTTGATCGACCCGAATCCATGAAGTTTGCCGAATTTTGTGTCTTTGTTAGCGTTGATAATAGAAAGCAGTTTTTCAACCTGCACCTGGCGAGGCTGAGACAGAGCTGCCATAAATCGTTTTACGTGCGTCTGCTCTCGGTATTTTTGCCCGATAAGCATCAGCGGATTCAAAAACGTCACCACCGGTCTCCCTCCATTATCATTACAATGCAGCAACGTGTTCGCGGCGATCACCGCTCGTTGCCGCGCCGGCTTGAGTGAAGGCAAGCAGGCGATTTTCGTTAACTGTGATACCAAGGCCCGGGCGGTTGCGGCTGAACTTCAAATTGCCGAGTCCACCAAAGCGAGCCGTTAAATCTTCATGCGTCAGATCTTGTTTCAATAGAAAGAAGTTCGCCGCACCCTCATAATTTTCCAGCGGGTCGTTCAAACAAGCGAAGAACCGTCCGGCAGCGGTCAGAATTCCGGTTTCACCAACTTGCGCCCCCATTTGTATGCGTAAACCGTGCTGCCTTGCAATTTTCAACATCTCCATGGCGGGCAAAATTCCACCTGCCTTGGAAATTCGTATATTGAACGCATTACAAATCCTATTTGATGCCAACTCTTCGGCCTGAGCCACCGTACAAAGAGACTCGTCAACCATAATGTCCGGTTCTACCTCGCCGGTCAGCTGCTGTAATCCGGTCCAATCGTCGGCCGGTAGCGGCTGCTCATACGACACTACTCGATAGGGCTGGAAAGCTTCGATTGCACGTCTGGCGGAATCCAGGTTCCACGCACAATTTGCATCGACCCTTATAGTGGTTTCTTCGCCCATGATTCTGCGACACAACTTCAGTTTCTCCACGTCTGCATGGAGATCTTTGCCAACCTTCAGCTTTACTGTTTTAAAACCGTAGAATTTGTAGAACCATAGAACCGCTGCCAGGGCTTTCTTGCCCCCGAACGGAATCACCCCGCCATAACGTACCTCTGGAGTTCGTATGGAACCGATCAATTCAACCGGCGAAATATTCCAGTGTCGAGTGAAAGCATCCATTAGAGCCAATTCAAACGCACACCAGGATGCGCCAAATGGTTTTTGACGCAAGCCCAATTCACCGAATGCACTATTCAACGCATTCAACAGTTCTGACGGTTTCGAAAGTTCGCTCGACAAAAACAGCGGAGCATATGATGAAAGTACATTATTCTCAGCACCCTCAATATCTTCGCCGGTAACATAATCGCGTGGAATGCCTTCACCAAACCCGATTACTCCGTTGCTCAGAGTAACCTTTACGATCAAGTTTGTAGATTCGCTCCGGCTGGCCAGACTGTGACCAAACGAGAACCTGAACGGTAACGTGATGCGAAAAGTTTCTATCGAGCGTATCTTCATGGGTGCGCCTCACCCGGACGACAGGCTCGCGCTAGAAGCCATTGGGAAAGGACGGAGCGGTATTCGGAAGGTTCCCGGTGAAAGTCGAGGCTATGTCTTGCACCGGAAAATATCTTCATTGTCTTGTCCGGTGAAGGCGAAAGCTCGAACCATTTTTTCACGCCGTCAATATCGACAATATCGTCGATGCCAGACTGAACAATCAGCAGTGGCATTTCAATTTGCGGTGAACAGCGCGCAGACATTTGCGTCAATATAAAGCTGCCCACTAGAAAGCGGGCGGTCGCTTCTTGCAACCGAAGTTCATCTGTTTGAATCAGGGATAGAAATTGCGGGTTGTCAGTGAAATTTTCCGGAACCAGTGGAATGTCTATCGGGTTTAAGTTGCACAGCACAAAGCGCAGGAGAATTTCAATTTTTTTTATCAACGGCAGATCAATTTTTACAGCCACAGCAGGAGAACTCAAGACGAGCCCGCTCACCTTTGAAGCAATTGCAGAGTCCTTGCCGCAGACAAGCGCGGCTAACTTTGCGCCCCAACAATTCGCCATAAGAAAGATTGGCGTATTCTCTCCTTTCTTAACTGAATCTTCCACGATGTCTTCGACATCACTAATCAGTCTTTGAAAGTTAGGCATATCGCCACGACGTTCTTTACTGAGGCCCGATCCGCGACGATCAACTGCTCGGGTGAGTATTCCACAAGATGCAAGATACTCGGCAGTGCCGGAAAACCATAAGGTGTGGCCTTCAATTCCGTGTAAATAAATAAGGACGGCGCGCATGTTACCTGCCGGCCTCCACTCACGTACCACATGCTCACTTGCGTCCGACGCACGAACCGTACAAAGCGACGAGTTCACGGATGAGAAATGATGGGTTGTGTAGGTTGTTGTAAAGTCAGTCAAACCAGTGCGGTACTCATCGAAAAGATGTTGTCATCCCAGAAACAAACTATTAATTTTATCAAGACGGTGAAAACCGCGAAAGGCTTTAGCGTTAACCCTTCACATGACAGGTCAATTAACGAATGGACATCTATATTATTATGACCGCTAGTGTTAGATTAGATACTCGTAAATGTCTTATATAGAAAGGTTTGCTGCGGATCATGGCCTCATTACCAGGATGGATGCCCATTTTGCTGGATCGAATCAACTGGGGATGCACCACCAGCCCCTGGTTTGTCGATTTAGCCGATGAGACGAAGGTGCGCTACAGAGGGCGTCAGATCCTTCTTGACCTGTGGCCATATATTCGTGAACTTCCTCGCAACATTGCGGCCGTAAGATCGCAAGTGCCGTCGCATATGCAGGCAGCGTGCAATTTGCTGTCTCAGCTTTCAGATAATGAAAGACATTACCAACAATTATTTACGGCGCAGATGCCAATGGCCGGGTTGACACTTGAAGAAGTCGAAAGTTACCCGATTAATCCGGACACACAAGTGTTGCGCGAAAAAATGGTGGAGATGTGTCAACAGCGCACTTATGTTGACGGGATTTACGCCATCGTAGCGGCTGAGCTAATTGCCACTATGTATTCTCGTTCATCTCTTCCTCTATATGAAAAATATTTCGAGCGAAATGTGGATCCGCAGCTTGCTGATGAGGGACTGGCCTGGGTACGGCTTCATGCCAAGACTCACACTCGACATGCTATATGGATGAAGCGAATGTTATGCGATATTGAGGACTCTTCCGGCAACGAAATTCCGGAAGCAGCAGAAGAAATACTCACAGCGTTTATGCGTGTCTGGCAGTGCCCTTCCGAGGAAACACGCCTGCCTTCCCCTGTTGAAATACGATAGGATCCGGGCAGTTGTCATGGCGACTTACCTCGTCAATCTTGGCAGCATAGAACTCCTCTAAGGTCGGGCACGATAGCGCATGTCATAATTTCTCACGCAAGGGCACTTTTCGCTAAGCTCTGCGTCTCCGTACGGTATGAATTTGAGCAAGCCACACGCTATCAAATGCATGAATGGGCTGCTGCGGTTTGCTTTCGAGCATCTCAGCACCCGGCAGAGTCCCGGTATTGAGCTTTATACAATCCTCGGCGGCAACAATTACGTGCGTATCCCGATAACCCCCGTAGTAATACAGTGCTGTTTTGCCAACGCAGCAATTCTATGCCTCTTACTCACCACTGCCGGGCTGGCGGAAAGCTCCCAAATTCCCGAAGCCCCCCGTCACAACGTTACGAGCCTCGTTTCCGTGTCTCAACAAGCAAGCCAGGACGCCACGGAAGACGGTATGGACTTTCTAAAAGAAATGGCTGAGGCTGCCAACGCCCTTCATACATATTCGTTTCAATCTGAACAAATTGTATTTAAGGATAAGAAGAGTATTCAAGAGAAAGTCAATTTCTTTTTTAAAAAGCCAAAACTAATCCGCGCGGAAGAGGTTGGCGACTATAAAAAAGGATCGGTGGCCGTATTACTTAAGAACGGTAGCGTCCGAGGTCACTTAGGAGGTTTGCTCAGCAAGATCAACGCAACATTAGACGCGCATTCAGATTGGGTAGTGGGAGCCAATGGTTATCCGCTGGTTGACTCAGATTTCTACTCCATGGCACAGGTAATGGTGAACTTTGTAAAGGAAGGCAAAAAGAGCCTCGTTACCGGGTCAGCAGTAAAAGTGACAGGACAACCCAAGCCCGTTTATGTCGTTGAGCTTTATGAAGACAACACCAAGAAGCAGCTTTTGAAACGAGCTTACATCGACCCGGAGAACCTACTTCCACTGGAATGGTTCGATTATAAGGACAGCAAACTCTTTGCCCACACCGTTTGGAGGAATCTACACCTTAATACCGAACTCAACGATAGTCTTTTCCAGTTGTAAGGAATATTTCTCAGTCAAAAAGGATGAGGGGTTAAAGTGTTAAACATGCAAGTCAATTTGCCAACGATCACTACAGCCGTACTTGTGACAATCGGAGCCGTAATATCGGCGCCGGTACTTTACCGAGGTTTCGCTCGACGCGGTAAAGGCGTTCTATATGAAAAGAACTTTCTTATTCAACGCGCACCGCAGTACTCCACTTTGATAAACGTAATTCTGGTCGTGCTCGCTCACCTTGCCAACAATGGCGTTCTCGGCGGAATTGAACCTAGTTTGTTGAGCCAGTCCATCATTATGCCTGCGCCATTCGGCGACCTGCTGCAATGGACAGGCATAGCAATTTTGATAAGCGGCCTGATATTTATGGTGGGAGGCTGGATCTCGCTAGCAGAGTGCTTCACCACCGATGCTGAAGTTCTAGACGGGCATAAAGTGCGCCGGAATGGCTTGCTCGGCTTAGTTATGCACCCGGCATATTCGGGAATCATTCAGAGCGTGCTGGGCGCAGGTCTTGCATCCGGGTCGCTGGTATGTGCAGCATTTACCGTAGCGGTAGTCGCACCGCTCTGGTTAAATCGGGCAAAGTACGAAGAAGCAATCCTTATACAGAATCTCGGACCTGAGTACAAACAATACGCTGAAGACATGAAGTGGCGTCGTCTCGTTCCGCGATTCATTCCAATCGGAATCTAATTGGTGCCTGAATTAACCATTACCCGCCGCCTGCATTTTTGCTGCAGCCCGGCGGGGGGCACGATCGCGTTGGTGGAAACTAGTTGGGGGGCGCAATGAATAGATCTACGACAAAGAAGGCGGTATCGCTCTTGATACCCGTCTCACTGCTGTGTTTCGCAAATGCACGGGCCGGTGACATCAGTTCGGAAGAGAATGACGCCATCAGCAAGCATTTCGAACATGCTCAGCTACCGGGCCGTACCACAGCAGCCTTGCCAGTATCAGCAGCAGCGGCGACGCCCTCCATAGATCTTTCCAGTTTCAGCAAACAAGAGCGCGAACTCCTCGAGAAGAACCAAGTTGTGATTGGCACGCTGGATCATAACGGACACAAGCGTGTTCGGGCGCGAGTCAAAATTGCAGCGGCACCACATGTGGTGTGGGAAACGGTTCACGAAGAGCGAAAGACGGATCCAGACCTCGCCTACAGCAAGGTTCTGGAAACCAACGGCCATACCAGCACCCTGGAGCAGAAATTTCAGTTGATCCCGGTGGTGGGAACAGCCATCTGCGAAATGAAAAACGTGGAGATCCCGGGACACAGAATTGACTACTGGCTCACAAAATCAGAGCGATTCAAAGCTCTGGAAGGGAGCTGGGTAATTACAGCGTTGCGGGAAGGAGGCACAATTTTGGAATTGTCTTCTTATATCGACATGGGATTGCCGATTCCCCGCACTATGCAGGATATGGTCACGGGCAAGAAGCTGGAACGCCGCTTGCAGAACATCCGAAAGATGGCCGAGCAAGCTCACCCGCATTCGGTGGCAAGGAAGCCTGAAGCAGGAATTCAATAGAGCGTTCACTAGATCGGGCGGATTGCCGTTTGGACTCAATCCGCGTCGAATAATTCGCCGCTGGAGGCATCGAAAGCGTCGCCACTGCCATCTGGCATAGTGACAATGATAGCGCCGGCACCCTCACTTGAATCGCTTTCTTCTGCGGGGGCTGCTGCAGAGGCAGTGGATTCGTCACCGACACCGTCAGGGCGAAGACAGGCGTCTACCCCTGTAACCGCAAATGCTGCTCCGGTGCTAATTTGCAGGGTCAGTGCAAGTAGAACTAATTTCCAGGTCCTGCCTCTCATCTAAAAGCCTCCCGAAGGGCACTTGGCACCTTCCAGCCAGAACCCCGTTTCCAGGGACTTCTGACAATATTCCTCACCTACGCTGTATTCATGCGGAACACAGCATTCCATTAAGGGCAATTAATACAGATCTCGGGAGCATTGTCAATACATAAGACGATAGACCACAGGCGGGCGAGAGTCAAAACAAATGATTTAGAGCAGCCGCCAACCACACCATTCTCGTACGTGCGGCTCTGTCGGCTATGTCGGTTCTCTCGGCCCGTCTTCATTCCTGCCAATGGAACAGCCCGGCAAAACGACGGTACCTTGCTTTCCCGGTTGAAGTCCGATTTGCTCTGGTGCCTTTTGGGCAACCTCTCATGTCTCGCGGCGTCGACGTGCTTCAAAAGCCGGATATTCCAGATTGGAATATAATTTCGTCGAAAATATTCCAAATTGGAATACTATTCCAGATTGGAATAATCGTACCCTCAAGAATATTCCAATCTGGAATATTCTGTTTCCCGACCATTCTGTCTCGAGTTGACATCGACATGCCGGCTTAACCGAGTAAAGCAAGGGTAGGCTAAAACCGGCTACCCCTGAAGCAAAGCGCGACCATTTGTCGAGCGAGGGCTGACGGACCTTGTATCGACACGGACCTCAAACGCCAGTCGCAGACCAAACTGCCGCTCGAACATGGCCTTCTTCTCCTTCAGCGCCCAGGTCTCAGGCTCCCAGCTCTCGCCGGGACGAACGAAGATAAGCAGTGACACCGACGCTTTTTCGTCTTTCGTGCGACCGGGAGTGACATCAAATTCCACTCGTTGGACAACCTGGCGATGACTTCGATCCAACGCTTCGGCTAACCGCAAAATGGCGGATAGATCGGCCACCATTTTCTTTTCTTGCGCAGTTAATTGAATAAACGGTTCGTGAGATTCCTTGGGCTCACTGCCTCTATGATACCGGGCAATATTGGCAATGACCGACACTTCTTCCTCCGAGTGTCCCAACAATCCGCCGTTCTTAATTAGATAATAGGAGTGTTTGTGGTGCCCGTTGCGCCCTACGAACATGCCTACGTCGTGAAGCATCGCAGCGGCACGCAGCATATGCAAAGCATTATCATCATAAGTGTGCAGCTTGAGTTCACGTAATTTATGAAAGATCTGCTCAGCTAGATCGGTGACTTGCTCGGCATGTTCGAAGCTCGCTTGATATTTCTGTAAAAGCGAATAGATGCTCTTCAATCGAGGATTCAAATGCTCATTCAGACCAGCCTGCAGCCAGCCCTCGCGCAAGAACAAATCGACGACGTAGCCCTCGCGTAGCGCGGAGGTGCACACCATAATTTGACCAACGTTTAGCGAACGCATGGCTTCAAGCAAAACAATGGAGCCTGAAAGAATGGTGCGGTTTCGGTCTGTGCTTACGTCTTTAATCCGCTCTCCGCTTAAGGATCGTTCCTCTAGATACTGAACTATTTCTTCGAGATCGTTCAATCCCATTCTATAGCCGTGCAAATCCGAATCAGGTTCTTCGTTGCGAGACCTGGCCAGTTTAGCCAGCGCTTGCACCGTGCCGGATGTACCTATCAGCTGAGTGAATCCTCCGATTTCGGATAAGCGGGCCGCAGCCGGCCGAAGCATGCCGCGAACTTCATCATGCAGCTCTCTGATTTCCTGAGGAGTCGGTTTTTCCTTGCGAAAAAATCGCTGAGTCAGTCTGGCGGCACCAAGTTTGTATGATTCGGTGAACCAAGTGCGGTGCCTGTCTGCAACTATTACTTCGGTGCTGCCACCACCAATATCGATAATGGCAAACTTTCCTTTCAGGTCGGGCATGCTCCATAGCACACCTAGATAGATTAGCCGGGCCTCTTCTCGACCGGAAATCATTCGCGCGTCAAGACCTAGCTCTTCCCTCACACGAAGAAGGACAGCTTCGCCATTGTCCGATTCTCTAACGGCAGATGTGGCAACGGCGACTATTCTTCTCGCTCCCCGTTGCTGCGCCTTCTCTTGCATATCTTTCAGAATTCGCAAGGCAGACGCCATGGCAGGAGCATCAATGGTATGGTTTGTAAGTGCTCTTCGGAAAAAAGGGACAGCCTCTTTTACCGTGGTAATGACCTCAAAATGATCTCGCGATTCCGACGCCTGGCAGACGATCATGTGAAACGAGTTCGTTCCCATATCAATGCAAGCCAGAATGGGCGGCCCGTGGACGTCAGTGGAGCCTTTGTTCTGTCGCGTTCTGTTGACAGCGGCCATGACCTGCATCCATGACGAAGTGCAATACGGGATTGTCCGGAAGGTGCCCGGTTCATCCTAGTAAGGTAGCACGAATGGGGCTCATTTTTAAGATCCGCCCACGGCCGTCCTTGCGCTACCGCTTCGGATCAGAATGGATATAAGGTGTGCCTCATTCAACGGTTCATCTCGTCCAATCCTGAAAGTGTAGTCCGCTCGGTTTGCTACCCCAATTTGTCTAAAATTTCCACGGCGGCCAAATTCATTCACTTCCACCAGTTTATCAGTCCACTTGCATTTCGCCCGCGGGATAGGGAAGAGAGAGACTCGAATGAAATGCTCAAAACTGTTGCCTTGAGATAGCTGAGCCAACTTCCAAATGTCACCATGTCGACCTTGGCTTAAGTCCCATTGTGTGCCCCACCTGATTGAGGATCGGCCGCGAAGTAAGACACTCCGGATTGGATGGTGAAGGGCGAAGGAAACTTCACACCATCGTCAGGTTGAAAAAATTGGCAAGTTCCAGTTGGGTCATGTGCCAGACCCCGGGCGGGTTCAGCCGAAACGTTAGTTGGTGCCAAAGCGTTTCAATTTTTGGTTATTGGGTGTGTAGGTCAGCTCAGGATAACCGTTTCGAATTTTGTTGCAGGGCACCGGCATACACGCACGTATCGTAGCGCCGTGTCACTTTTGCGTAACAATCCCAAACTACACTCAGTCTGAAGTTTCAAATTCGGGTTGCTCCAACACCGCCATGAAAAGAAGAGGTGAGTATCACAGGTTCAATTGTCTTGACGCTATTGGTTGGAAGAGATGGACTCGGGAAGACGGCTTTCGCGCCATCAACAGGGTTGGCTGAATAAACGCAGAAAGCTCGGATACTTTGCTGCCCCTCGCGGCGTAGCGGGTGAGCGTAACTGCCAGGAAGCCAGTCTGTTTTCGCAGATGTCGATCAATTTCTTTTGATTATGGCTTAGCCCGAATTTCGTTTGGGCCAGGTGCAACCTCCCTACAATCTTTTTGTTCTTTACTTGGGTTAAATGGAGAACTCACCTATGAGAACAACCGGCTCTAGATGTTAGTCCAATCAGGATTGATCGCAAAACATTAGCATTGAGTAGCATCAGTGTTGCAACTTGGATGTATCGAAGGCACCATGCGCTGAAACTCAAATGAACATCCAGCCATTCGACGTGGCGCATGCCTGCGATTGAAGAAATTTTTCTGAACCTCAATGGCAAACTCCCTTGAGGCAACCATCATGAAACAAGAGATAAACCACAAGTTAGTTCGACGAAACAGTCAGAGGGGATAATAAAGATGCCGGAAGATTTTGAAGAGTTGCGAACCGATGGAATTGAATCGGCATCGGATAATCCCACGAAAGCGCTTCAGGAGGAGTCATATACCAGTGGCAATGGTCCACCTGATGCACAGGCTCTCAAATTGTCCAGCGATAACTTAATGGTCTCCCAAGGATTTCCCGGCGCCACAGAATTGCTGGAAAGCCCGAAGCACAAAAAGGCGTCGCCAGATTCCGATGAACGCGAGCGCCAACAAGGTAAATCTACCAGCGAGAAAGACTCTATAACCCGACACCCGACTAACTTACCTGATTTGACGGACGGGCGCCCCGATGAACGTCCACTCCAAAAAGGGAAAGGCGCCAGCGAGAGAGAGTCTGAAACCCGTTATCCGACTGACTTACCCGATTTGACGAACGGGGGGCGCAAGAAGCCATCGCCAGATTCCCCTGAACGTGAGCGCCAACAAGGTACATATACCAGCGAGAAAGATTCTATAACCCGTCACCCGACTAACTTACCCGATTTGACGGACGGGCGCCCCGATGAACGTCCACTCCAAAAAGGGAAAGGCGCCAGCGAGAGAGAGTCTGAAACCCGTTATCCGACTGACTTACCCGATTTGACGAACGGGGGGCGCAAGAAGCCAT
>JAKFUT010000261.1 GCA_021732565.1 Candidatus Obscuribacterales bacterium | reverse complement strand
GGCTCAATGGAAAACAAATTATATCTAGACGCAGGTAAGCAAAGTTTCGAAAAGCAGGATCTTCGCTGCGCTCAAAGCAATTTTGAGATGGCCGTACAGAATTCACAGACCGGCGGTGACAAATTGTCGCTCGCAGTCGCATTGAACTGGCTTGGAAAATCTCTATTCAAAGAGAATAAACTTCTTGCTGCCGAAGCTGCATGGCAGAGATCTGTCGACACGCTTGGCAGCCGGCAGAATAAAGATACAAACATTTTGAATCAAGTACTCTGTAGTCTGGCAGATACAAAGTTCAGGCTCGGGAAATTCAGCGAGGCTGAAAAACTCTATCAAGATTTGATTAAGGACGACTGCGTTATCAAAAGAAATCCAGAAGTCTGCGCAGCGGCTGCTAGTGGCCTCGTACGGATTTATCAGCAAATGGGCCGACCAAAGGATGCATCGTTAGCTCTAGAGCAACGAAAGAAGTTGACCCGCAAAGATGACTCGGAATTCGATGCATTCAATGCAATTGACATTGGAACACTGCTCGTGGATCTTGGTAATTCGGCAGCCGCGCAGCCGCTTTTTGAGAGCGTGGCAAACAACAGCGCCGCCAATTTATCTGATCGTGCGGATGCAACGTTGTCGCTGGCACGTATCGCGTGCGACGAAGGAAAACTCGAGGACGCCGACAAAAGGATTAAGCTGATACTTGATGAATTCAAGAAAGCTCCAGACTCTCACATTCTGCAAATGGGCGCGGCACTATCACTTCAGAGTTCGATAAATCTGGCGGCAGAAAAGAATCGGCAGGCCCTTGACGCAGCTCAACAGGCTGTTGCTTCTGTAGAAAAAGTGCTCGGCGCAAAGAGTGCTCTCCTGATTGATTGTTTGAGACAACGAGGAGAAGCATACGCTGCAATCGATGATTATCGAGCGGCCGAGCGCGACTATCGAAAATTACTAAACCTTGAGAAAGACAACTACGGCGACAGCAGTGTATCTCTTAGCCGGGATTACTCCGCGCTGGGTTACCTGCTCATTCAACAAGGTAAGTATCAGTCTGCCGAAGAGCTGTACAAACAGGCTCTGGCTCTGACGACGCGCACCTTCGGTTCCGACAGCGCCGCAACGGCCACCGCGCTCAATAACCTGGCTCTGGTATACATCAACAATGGCGACCACGCCCGAGCCGAGCAGCTAGTGCGAGAAGCACTGGAAATGCGAAAGAAAATTTTTTCAGAACGAAGCTGCGCAACAGCACGCTCCATGACGAATCTGGCCACCATCTTTATTGAGCAAAACAAGCGCGATGCCGCCGAACAGATATTGCGTAGAGCAATTGAGATACAGGAGGAATTGCTCACGCCATGCCATCCGGAATTGATAGGAACTCAACGGATTCTTGTGGAGCTTTACCTGGCTGAAGAAAAATTCTCCGAAGCAGAGCCGTTGTTGCGCAGGATCATGAGCAATGACGAGGATAACTTCGGAGCAGATAGTGCAGCCGTGGCCGTAGACCTGGAAAAACTTGCCAAGCTACTTTCGGCACTTAAGCGCGACGACGAATATACGGAAACCTCAAAGAAATTGGAGTCGCTGAAAAACCGACTGAGAGAAGATTCGGGCTTAGCATTAGAGAATTCCTCTACATCCGGTGCGCCCGAATCTGATCGCGAGGTCGTTCTTCCAGGTCAGGTGCAGCCGGTAAAAGACAAGTGGGCGTTGATAATTGGAATAACAAATTTCAAAGATCCTTCCATTAATTTGAAGTATGCAGCGAAAGACGCCACTGACTTTCGAAACTTTCTCATTCAAGACGCCAACTTCAAAGCCGACCATGTGAAGTTGTTGACCGACGAGAATGCCACCAGAGAAAAGATTGTAGCGAATCTGGGCGAGAGCTGGCTGCGCCGATTGGCGAACCCGGACGATCTGGTGATCATTTATGTGTCCAGTCATGGCAGCCCCGAACGCAAAGACATTGGCGGGGCGAATTTCATCGTACCGTATGAGGGCACCCTGGACAATTTGATCCTGACTGGAATTCCAATGCAATGGCTGACCACTGGTATTCAAGAAACAGTACATTGCAATCGAATTCTCTTAATTCTAGACATCTGCCATGCAGGTGCAGCAGGCAATTCATCCAAGGGTTTTCTCCGAACGATAAACGACCAGGTGTTGGGACCCGGACAGTTGGTGATTGCCTCAAGCAAAGCAGATCAAATTTCCTGGGAATCGGCACAATATCCCAATGGCGTCTTCACCAGGCGGTTGATCGAGGGATTTCGTGCCACGCAGGCTCGGGGAGGATTATCAAAAGCATTTGAACATATGCGGAGCAAAGTAGAAGAAGAAGTTCTACGAGACCGTGCGAAATTACAAACTCCGGTGGTTTACTCTCGGCAGTGGCGAGGGGGCGACGTGACAATCTATGCCATGCCTCATGAGCCAAGACCCGGTCTTCACGAGGAAGATACGAGCCACCAACGCAGTGTTCCACCTGCAGCGGGTGTGAGCCCCGGCTCGTCTAAACCAGCAGGCACTCCGGCGAAACGCCCCTGAATTGGCTTGCGACAATTTTTTCTCGGAAATTATCAGTAACTTTCCTAAATTTGTAGATCTCCCCGTAGACAGGTTGTCTATACTCAGTTCATCTGCGGGACAATCCCTCCAATACCGGTTAGCGAGGTCGATATGGTTAGACGGGTTTTTCAAGGCGCCCCTGCGGCAATTGCTGCTGCTGGTATCCTGGTCTCCTTCTTCGCCCCCGGGCCGGATGCCTCGGCGTGTGCCCTGAAGCGCCTCCTCAGCAAACACAGTGGTTCGCATGCCAAAGTTGTGGGTGACGCCGGCGCCTCGAAATCTGAGGACGCCGCAGAGACACTGCCAGTGCGAACAACTTCTGCAAAGGAAGTAGATCTGGTGGCAGGAATCCCACCGGTGCTGTATTGGCAGACGACGGCGAACAAGCCGAAGGGTGCGTTGCTTTGCCTGCACGAGTTAGGCATGCACGCCGGCCGATTTGAAGACTTAGGAAAGAGAATGGCTGCCGACGGCTATGCTGTTTATGCAATGGATTTGCGTGGATTTGGAGCCTGGCGTCGAGTTGCCGGCAAAGACTCTCATATGAGTATTGAACGCTCGCTGGAAGACACCAAGCAAACACTAGAGGCCATTAAGAAGTCGAACCCGGGTATTCCGGTGTTTCTGCTGGGCGAAGCCATGGGCGGAGCAATGGCGCTCAAAGTAGCCTCACAGTATCCGCAATTGGTACAAGGCGTTATCTCATCAGCGCCGGGTGGCGAGCACTATAAGACTGTTAGCAGTTACCTTCAGGTGGGCGGACGCGTATTGACGGGACGCAACAACAAAGATGCGCACATGTCTGAAGATTTAATCGGCATGGGCACTCCTAGAGAGCCTCTGCAGAAAAACATCAAGTCTGATCCGTGGGTTCGTATGGATCTCACTCCAAAAGAATTGATGAGCTGTCAGTTTTTCATGTACAAAACAAGAACCTTTGCTAAGAAGATCAAGGAAAAGCCGGTGATGATCGTTCAAGGCGCTCGCGATGGTGAATCAAAACCGGAAGGCGCCGAAAAGGTTTCGGAAGGCTTGGTCACGAAAGACAAAGAATATCTTGTGGTCAAAGATGGAGACCATTACGTCTACCAAGATGCGCAAGTAAACGACACGGTTATGAATTCGACGCTGAGTTTCTTGAATAAATACGGCTCCGTTACGGACTGAGAATCTCGGACCCGTATTTGACTCGCTACATCCGACCTCCCGGGTCACCGCCGGCGGTGGCTGTCCATGGATTTGGAAACTTCAAGGCTAACTTCACAACGGAACAACCGTTGGTTTCTCGATACATCGAACTAAGTTATCCCTCCGATTTGTCAAAGTCCAATTGTCTTTCTGTAGTATCCCTAATCAGCGCTGATGAATTTCCTCGTCACGTGAGTAAGCGTCTTCTTGAGACTGCTTACTACGAGCGTCGGCCGAACTAATTCATGATTCAGATTGACAGGGCCTATGGACAGGGGCGGCGTGACAACGGACCGTTATGTGATCGCTCCGGCAGTGCTTGAATCAGCATTCGTTGACGCAACGCGCAATGGGCACGCCCGGTTGAGCCGCGGGATATTTTTGTGAGCGCATGGCGAGAAGATACTGAAACCCTTAGTCTGTTAAAAATCTTGGGATTTACCTCTGACGGACCAATGGATAGGCATTTCATGCGCGAGTCATACTTCAGTCTCAGGTAGTTTCTTTGATCAGATTTTCAACAGTCTCCGCAGAATATGATTCACCTACATTCGAAGACCGCACAGGAGATAAGGGCTATGAAGACAGAGTTCGAAGATTTTACTAACACTAACGCTGACCACGCTGATAAGAGTTCATTTGATGACATTCTCAACGAAACTTTCGGACCGGGAAGTACACATGCAGAACGCCAACCATCGAACATCTTGTCCGAAAACGAACTGTCGTTTAATACCGATACTTTGTTTTGTGCAGCTCCAGTGGGCGATACGGATCTCAGTGGTAACCCGCTCAGACGTATTGACGACCACGAATTATTGACGGATATTCGCCCGAATGCCAGACGGGAGGTTCTTCTGGGTGGTAACCTCAGCGCAAATACGATTGAGGCGATGCGGTACTACCTGTTCGATCGAGCGATGGGGTCATGGCAATATGGTCTCAGGGCAGGATGGCTTCAGGCCCAACTTGGTTCTGGCTTCAGCGTCGAGGATGTTCCTGGAAGACGTATACCTACAATGAATATTCGGTACAACAACCGGACTGTTGGAACTGTTGTTCGGTGATTGGATGGCGATGGATCTGTTGAGTATTCTCAGACGGCGAAGGGGACCTGAAAAAGATTAAAACACAACTTGGGTTCGACAAATTTTAAAGAAGGGTTAGCGGGCGGTCTTCCCCCTCACGCTAACCCTTCTTCGGTAGCCACTTGGTTTTGGTCTCTCATTTGTTATTTGTTAGAGATAGTGGAATCCCGCATTGCGCACATCCTGCCCATCGAATCTTGATTCCGTTTTAGCTGCAATTGTGGCGTTTGCGGTGGGCATTCATTCCACACGATCATTCTCAAAATATGGCACGAAAAATAGGCGGTTCTACTCGTCGACTTTGCGTGCAAGTAACTTCCTCCGGCGTATTGACACGGGATCCTTCGTCTGGCTCTCTGCGTGACGGAAATCAAACGCTTTTCAAGGCACCAGGACACGATCTTGCGGTCGAGATCAAATCGGATACCCGGGCGGTATAATACTCGGGTGACTGACAGCTCCGACAGCTTGAAGGCACAGCCATCGACTCCTGGATTCCTCAAACTGCTGTTGAAGTGCGGTAATACATGTCAAAACTACTACTTGCAGATGATGACGGGGCCGTATGCGAAACTGTCTCAAACTTACTGCGGCGAGATAACTACATCGTAGACGTAGCCAACGATGGTGAAGAAGCTCTGGAATTCTTGCATTCATTCAAGTATGCCCTGGTAATCCTCGACTGGGAGATGCCGGAATACACGGGCAGGGAAGTGTGCGAAAAACACAGACAATCCGGAGGGCACACGCCGATACTCATGCTTACAGGCAAGACTGACATCGAAAGCAAAGTCGAAGCCCTTGATGCAGGCGCAGACGACTATTTGACGAAGCCCTTTCATTACAAGGAGTTGGCTGCACGATTGAGGGCACTAATTCGTCGACCACAAACAACACCGTCTGTAAAACTATCCATTCGTAATATTGAGCTTGATCCCGCCACGGGGAAAGTCTTTCAGACCGGTGCTGAAATACATCTGCAGCCAATTGAGTATTCAGTGCTTGAATTTTTTCTGCGAAATCCAGGAAAGATATTCAGTACCGATGAGCTGCTGAATAGAATCTGGGACAGCGACACCAGCGTCTCAACAGAGTGCATCTATTCGTGCCTGCGCAGGATTCGACGAAAACTTGACACAGAGGATCAGCCTACCCTTATCCGCAATGTTCATGGAAGAGGTTACATCCTCGACGAATGACAGACTAAGAGTTATTTGAGTGAATTACAGACAGTGGCAATCTCTCTTTACTATGATGCTGGGCGCGCGGCATCATGGTAGAGAAAAATGGGGGCTTCAACGGCGAATATGTCATGAATTTCTTCACTTCCGCCGTTCGATAGTTGAACGGTTGAGAAGGGGCGATGACTGGCGTCATTATCGTGTCTGCCGAATCTACGGGCGGAGTAGTGCACGAGCATGAATCCTTCTGGAGTCTAGTCGTGCGAAGACACTGATTTTCAAAATGCTTGAACACGGTGAGGGCAAAACTGGCAAAGATCAAAACGACGCTTGACGAAGCAGGATCGGTATAATAGGCTCGCCAGTCGCAGACGTGTGATGGTCAGCTTATGGAAATCGGCAAAAACTTTCAAAATCGATACCGTGTTATGTCTCTTCTGGGCCAAGGCGGAATGGCGGAAGTTTTTCAAGCCTATGACGAGTCACTGCGACGCCCGGTTGCCATAAAGGTTCTCCACAACGACATTCTATCGAGGGAAGACCGAGCACGCTTCTCACGTGAGTGCAAGATAATCGCACTCTTGAATCATCCTTATTTCGTACGGGTTTATCAATGCGGTATAACCAGCGAATCGCGACCGTATGTGGTTATGGAGTACATCAAAGGGTGCACTTTGACCTCATGGTTAGGAGCCAACGATGGAAAGATGGAGTGCACCACTGCCCTGAAATTGGGTTCTATTATTTGCAACGCGCTGGCATATGCCCATAAGCACGGGATTGTGCATCGAGATATAAATCCCAACAACATTTTACTAGAGGATGGCGATCCGCTCCACCCAAAGATAATCGATTTTGGTCTCTCATTTATAAGAGATGGAATCTTTCACAACACATATGCTACTCAATCAGGACATTTGTTGGGTACGCCGCACTATCTCAGCCCGGAACAATGCGACGGACGAATCGTAGATGGACGCTCAGACATTTATGCCTTCGGGTGTACCCTGTACAAGTGCATCAGCGGTTCCACTGTTTTCACGGCTGACAACGCTATTGGTCTGGTATATAAGCATCTCAACGAAGCACCAAAGCTCGAATCACTTTCCGAATCGGTATTGCTCGGAGTTGACAAGATACTGTTGCTGGCGCTGGCCAAGGATCCAAATCAACGATATCAAACAGCTGAACAAGTTGCTGAGGACATACAGGTGGTACTGGCAGGCCGGGCCGAATGTGTAAGAGGAGTCGCAACATCTCTTTCCAGTGGCGTGGTTAAAAGCAGGTTTCCCTGGAAGGTCTTCGGGGTTGCAACGCTGGCGGCGACCATTTCTCTAGGGCTAGTTATATATGCTAATGCTGATCCCGGACTGACAGGATTTGTGCTTTCTCAGTCTGACCGGTTTTCGTTATCAGCTGACCAAAGAGCTGCTTTGTTAAACCATGCAGCCACCGTTTCTGCTGCAATTAATAAACCTCTAGCAGAGAAACAATCATACAGGAAGTTGTTCGAGACTCGAGCCCTTGTTGCGGCACTGCCACCAAGGCTTGCATTGGGCGCATTCCAACGATATTCTGATCAGGTTGCAGCCGTGAGCAATCAACTAGAAGTAACTGCCGACTCCGAGCTTATCTCTAGTTTCATTGAAGAGTACTTGAGGTTCCTTGCCTCAATTCTAAAGAACGGCGTTGGAGAAGAGATTACAAATCGGAATGGCATAGAGATATCTGACAAGGAGTTATCTCAGCATTTACGAAATGTTCATAATCTAGTTCCACTGACCTCAAATATTTCCCGTGCAAAAATTTCGTTTCGACATCCTGCAGAAGTCTACGACCTCGTCTTGCAAATCTATGAGTCAACTCACAAGATGCCGATGTCAACTCAGGCAAGCTGTGAATTACTACTAGTTCTGTCCGACCAGGATGGCGACCCTTGGAGGCGAGCCTCAGCATTGCGCCGTCTGGCAAAGAGTTTTAAGGAAACACATGAGCTCGCATTGGCACATGCCTATTACAATCAGTGCTTTGTGGGGTATGAGATTAATCATGCAACGCTCACGAAGGAAGAATATCAGCAACTTCTGCAAGAGCTGTGGGAAGTAGATTACCGTTTGGGGATGCCACTTCACGCCTTAGATACCGGAAGGAGGGCAATTTCGAATGGCTCATTTTCCGGTGAGGGAAAAACCAACTTCATGCTCTCTTACGGTGGTCTGCTAAGCGTATGTGATGAGTACGCCGGTGCAGTGAAAATTTTGCAACCGCTGCTGGAAAAATTGCATCCGAGCACATACGAACAATCTGTGCCTAAATACATGCTCGCGAAAGCCTATCTTTGTACTGGCGAAATTGACCTGGCAAGACATTGGCTAACTCAAGTTAAACCGAGTACACCCGTGGAAGGGCTATGGTGCGCAATCGAGTTAGCCGATGGAAACCAGGCGGTCGGACTGAGTAAGCTAGCACAGTGGAGCCGAGAACAGGGTTCTTCCCAAAACGGCTTAGAGAATATCGTTGACCTTGCCAACACATTAATGGTACTAGGACTGAACAATGAATGTGAGGAATTGTGCAAGGTCCACCTGAATTTACAGAAACCAGATACCTTCAGTATAGCGATCCTTTTGTTCAGACTTGCACAATGCAGCTTCAACCAGGGAAAGTTCTCCCGGGCAGAGGAATTGTGCAATCGCTCGCTGTCGATACCAATTGTGTTTATCGAACATCAGACTCTTGAAAGATTAATGCTGATGACCAAACTGATGCAGCGGGAGAAGCACTATGAACGTGCAAGATGTTTTGCGCGACTGGCACTACCACTTTCACTACTAAGACACGGAAGTAAGGTCGCCGATAGTCAGTATCTCATGGGCATTCTGAAGAGGAATTGAACCAAAGCGTGCGATCACTGGTGAGTTAATCGACAAGAGACTGTAAATTTGAAAAGCACAAGAGTCATCTACGCCATTCTTTTACTTCCGTTGCTGCTTGCCTCAATTGGATGCCTCAAGGTGTTCACGACAACGACTGAGGTTGTCACCGTATTTGACCTACCACAACTACAACTTGCGGATCTGAGAACGAATAGCTTGCTCAGCTATCTCAGCCTGCATGCCTATCTTCAAACATCAGACCAGCAATTTCTCTCTCAAAATACCAGGTTGACCAAGATGGTTTTCGACGGGATCACAGCATTGCGCAATAACCCGCGCTTTGACATGAGCCTGGCAGAGCTGCTGAGACTTGAGGACCAGATGTTGCTTGGTGATGTTCAAGTCTTAAAGGAGTGGAAGCAGAACCCATTCCCGGCCGACAGCATTCAAGACTGGATTATTATTCGCAATCGACAAGAAGGCGAATTTGACAAACGCTACGTAATATATATGAAACCAAGGACGAACTCCGTACACCAAACCAAGGAAGATGGAAAGACTGGCATGTTGGCAGTATTGGCCGCCACTCTGGTCTCAACCGTGGCGGGACTGGTCATCTTGAGAACCAGGCTGGACAAGCCGCTAGTAGCCTTGAACAAAAACTGTATTGAGTTACTTGCGGAAAGTGGATTGACGTTACCCGCGGGCTCAACCGCTGACCCCTGGCAGAGCCTGAATGCCACTATAAAACTATGGAGCGACACTGTTCAAAGCCTGACAAAACATGAAAAGGCGATGATTGAGAATGCCGTTGACATGGTTTGCTGGCTGGATGCGTCGGGCCGGTTTCAGAAGGTCAGTCCGTCCTGTAAGAGGATTACGGGATACACCGAATATGAACTACACGGCACACCATTGGCCGACTATTTGCAGAGTAGCGATGCAAACTCGGTTGGAGATATTTTGCATGCTGTCAGCCAAAGTACGGACCTGCGAACCTTTGAAAATTGGTTCAAGACTAAATTCGGAAATGTTATTTGCTTGCGGTGGTCCGCGCACCTGTCAGTCTCAGAAGGCGCGCTATTTTGTATTGCTCACGACATTACTGACAGTAAGCTCGCTGAGCGATTGCTCAAGGAAAAGGAAGCCGAACTGCGGTTGCTTTTTGAATCACTGCCTGCCGGCATACTAGTCCTTGACTCGTATATGAATATAGAACTAAACAACTCAATCATTGAAGAGATGCTCGACTATAGAGATCAATCGCATAGGCTCAGCGGAAAGAACGTCAGCCTTTTATTGCCGGACATGAGCACTGCATCTCTTCTAAAGACAATCTCCGAATCGGATCGAATGATACCGATGCTTGATGAAATCGCTTGTGCAAGTGGTGGTGAGCGTGTGCCTGTCCAAGTGGCCTTTTCCAAATTTGCAACACGGGAGAAATGGTTGCTGGTTGTTTCCGATATGCGCTCTAAAGTAGCAATTGAAACCATGAAGCGCGAATTCATCGCCATGGTCGGTCATGACTTGCGCACGCCGCTCACATCAATTAGATCGTTTTTCGAATTGCTGTCGCTTCCGAACTTCGAAGTCGGGCCGAACCAACTGGCTCGCATGATTGGTGAAGTGGAGCGCCTGATGAGACTAATCAGCGATCTACTGGATATTGAAAAAATGCGTGCGGGAAAATTCGAATTGCACACGTCAAATACACACATATCAGCTCTTGTCGACGCATCCATAAATGCAGTGGAGCACATGGCAATCACCCGCAAGATAAGCATTCGTAAAGAGCACTGCGATTTCTTGTGCTTGGTGGATGGAGCGCGAACGATTCAGGTACTGGTCAATCTTCTGTCCAATGCTTTGAAGTTTTCGTCCAAGCGCTCTGAGATTGTTGTAGGCGCACGCGATTTTGACGATGCCAGAATTTCTGTCTATGTAAGTGATCACGGCAGAGGAATACCGGCAGATCAGGTGCAGCGAATTTTCGAAAGATTCAGTCAGGTCTGTGCCACAGACGCAAGCGAAAAGGGGGGCAGCGGTCTGGGACTGCATATCTGCAAGACAATTATCAACGAACAGGGGGGAGAGATCTGGGTGGAACCCAACCCTGAAGGTGGAAGCACTTTCTGCTTTACTCTTATGAAGGCGGCTAGCGATTAGACTGGTGTACGTTGGAGTTATCGCTTTGATTCGAATGCAACTTTTGAGCGATATCGTTCCACGAAGAGCTAGCGTTCACATTACCAAATGAAGATCTGTTGAATCTCTGATCACAACGGCTTACTCTATCTTTGTAGATTGTCGGTCAGCGGTGACACACCAGATCCTGCCGACCGCAACCGTCAACTTTTTCGCTTCCTCCTGCACGATCAGTTTTCCGTCAGACTCTCGGTGCTAATGTGTATCCATCGCCGAAACAGCCACTGCTCTTTCACTCTTAATGTAGATAGCTTTTGAATTTAAAATCGATGGCTTCCTAATGAAAGATGGTGTTTCGCAGTAATTCAGCAACAGTAAAACAGGGAGAGAGTATTATGGAAAAGAATTTTGATCACGCCGAGGCAGCTCAGGATAACAGTGAATCATCAAAGAGCGTCCTGTCGATGTCAGACATTAACAAGACCGATATGAATCTTGCGGTGAAGGCCATGGAGCCGAAATGCGAATCTGCGAAACTTTTACTACCAGGGCTTGAAGTTACGTTCGGTAAATTCGACGACAACAAAGTCGCCGTTGGTAATTCATCGGAAAAGGACGGCAAGGAAAATGGTGATGAAGAGAAGGGTAATTCCAAGGTAGAGAAGGACGAACTTGATGATCGGGAGACTGAGGCCAAGAAACCTACTGGAAAAGGAGGTAAGCTTGAGGCCCCTAATGGGCAATTAACCATAGAGTCTTCTGCGGTAGCACACGGTGGATCAGACAGCGAAGGAACCGACACACCAGAGACGGTAGTACACGGCGGATCAGAGAGCGCTGAGACTGACACACCGAATACGGTGGCACACGGCGGCGACGATGAATCGCCTGCGGAAGCTCACTCGGGCGGTGAAGCCGAAGCGGTGCCAGCCACTGAGGGTAATCCTCCGAGAGTTGTCATTGACGGAGCACGACGAACAAGTATTGCGGACGCCGAAACGACTCGTGTATCTCCCGAAAAATAGGTTCGGGTAGGAAAAGAAGAACGGGCTGGTCTGACGCAATGACTGCAGACCAGCGCGGTCATCCCGGAGCGGAATTGAAAACAAGTAACATACAGGATGTGGCTAATCAATAGCAAACAAACCAACTGACAATCCCCATGCTAGACTTCGCCAATTTTTATCAGGTGCTCTCTCATCTTTTGTAATTCTTGCTGCTCGATCGAATGCCCTTCGCAACAGCCTATTAACTCGTCCAAATGATCGACCACGACCTGGTAAGGATGCGGTTCAGCATGGATACCACCGTATTCCTCAGCAGCTAGCCGGGCCTGCCGCATTGCCAAATCCACCAGGCCGAATTTACAGTATTGGCAGGCCAGAGTTAAACGCATTTCGCAGACTGTGACAAGCCATATGCGGAGCTTATTCGGTGCGGCATTTCTGGGAGTGCGATCCTTGCGTGCCGTGGCGAGGTTGAGAGTTAACTGTTGCTCCAGTCTTCGCAAAATACGATCGCGCTCTTGAATATTTCCTTCTAACTGGTACAAGTGCGATATCCACACTCCGCAGTCCATCCACGAGCCATTGAGTGATTGAGGCAATAAACTGGTCCAGCGTTCAAACAGTCGTTTGGATTCAGCCGCGGCCGCTAAATTCCCTGCCAAATATGCCGATCGCAGCTCTCTATCCTCGATCACCAAAAGCGACAATGCGGACCAGCCAGGCCAGTTAACTTGCTCCGCAAGTTTGTAATCGGCCTTTGCCAGAGACCAATATTCTCCTGCCGATTTTTCCTCTGAGCGATGTGATGCGATTTTTGCAAGAGCACAATGGCACACCAGGCACTCCTGGAAATTTCGAGCAAGAGTTGCGACCTTGAGAGCCTCTTGCCAGTCTATTTCGGACTGGCTAAATTGATGCTGCTCCAAACCAATGGCTCCCAGCCGAGCATACAACTCAAAAAGAGTTGTTCCCGACATATGACCGGCTCCTTGTCTCAACTGTTCCAAAATTGTATCCCGATCCGAAAGCTGACCCTCCTGATAATACTTACGGCACAACCACGCACCACATGTCACCCACTCCGTGTCCAGATCATCAGGTAAAAGAAGTATCCATTTTTCAAACAGCGATCGCGTCTTACCAGTGGCCGTCACGTCGCCGTTCAAACTTGCATACTCGAGATACTGACGCTCACGCTTCAGCTCTTCATCAGTCCGCGTTGCGTTGTCAGCAGGGGGCGTCTTCTGAAGAAGTCTCAAACTTTCCAAAGCGTTCACCGCAGCCATCTTTCTGTCGCACTCAGCAGCATAAAGCGACGAGAGAACACTGTATGGATGAGCGGCAGTGCGCGAAAGAGAACCATCGGGATTTCTGGCTGAATTGATCGCTCGCAGGCAGTTAGCCTTACCCTCGGTTATTTGTCCATAACAAAAATTTCTGTAAGCAAGCGCCGTATAGAAATGACTTCTAGAGAATTTAGCGTCATTCGTCAAAGCTTTGAGCTGCACCGCCATACGCGATAGCAATGCGTCTCGTTTCTTTGTTTCGTGATCTCGATCGTACAAATCGGCAAGCCAAAATACGAAGTCTTGATAGGCGGAAAATTTATCCTCCCTCTCGGGTAATGCATCCATCCACCTATCAACAAGTGCTTCGCCTCTTTTACAGGCACTGCTGTCCCCGCTCGAGTACGCCGCATTAACCAGCTTTCGTTCCAGATCGAGTTCAGTAAATTTGTCAAAGCCGCCTTTCAATATCAGCGGAGCATCTCGTCTCAGTTCTTGCTTAGATCGGAAGGCATCAAGAGCCTTCGAGAAATATTTCTCCGCTGTTTTTTGATCTCCAGCCAGAGTCGCGCCGTTTGCCAACCTTACGTATGGGATCCAAGCCAGACGATAGACCCCATTACCGGTGGTAGCAAACTCTATTGAACGCAAATAATCGCGTTTCGCCAGTGCAGCATTTTGTTCAATGTTAATGGTGAGGCTTCCTCGCTCTTCGTAGCTCTGCCCTCTCAAAAAATAAGCTTGCATTGCAAGCATGTCGGGAGCAGAGTGGTGCCCCGCCTCAATAACATCAGTGGTCAGAGATCGCACCTGCTCAAGTACAAATTGACGCCCTTTCCGGCTTAGTCCTGACTGTTGTTCAAGAAAGACGTATGCTCTGCGCAGGGAGTTCTCCGGAGAAGTGCGAATCTGTTTATGAGCGGACGCTTGCTCTACTGGATTGGTTTTTATAGCTCGTGGTGACAGAAAGAGTACGAGAGTGGTTGAAACAACCAGTGCCATTGCAACGACAATGCATTTAACAAACACTGGATTCTTGCGTTTTACCAGCACAGCAGAAATTTCAGACTCGCGTCTGTCGCGTAAACGTTCAAGATCTTGTCGGAAGTCATCCATGGTTTGATAGCGATCTGCGGGATCTTTCCTGAGCGCCTTTTGCAGAACAGCCTCTAATGAGTCGGAGAAATCGCCATCGGGTTTTACCTTTGAAAGACGGGTTGGTGCTTCATTGATATGCTGATGCAATAATGCCGTCGGATAGTTTCCACTGAAAGGTGGACCACCGGTGAGCATTTCAAAAAGGACACAGGCTAAGCCATAGATATCGGATCTCACATCGACTGTTCCACCCTTGCATTGCTCGGGGCTCATATAGGGGAAGCTGCCGATGAGTTGACCTGTTGCGGTTAGCTGCTGGCCCGGATCTCCGGCGAGTACCTTGGCAAGGCCAAAGTCAACCACCTTCAACTGCCCGAAATCGCGCGATAATGGAAGCAACACATTCTCAGGTTTGAGATCGCGATGAAGAATATTCTGGCGATGGGCGCATAACATCGCCTCGCTAATTACTGTGGCAATTTCAAGACTCTCACTAACAGTAAGGTTCTGACGATTTTGTATTAAGTTTCTGAGACTCTCACCCTCACAATACTCCATAGCAATGTACGGAATTTGTGGGTGGCAAATGCCGAATCGGTAGAAGGTCACAATATTTCGGTGATGGAGGTCCGAAAGCGCCTTTGCCTCTCTTTCAAAGCGATGTTCCTGAAATTCCCCCAACGGTCGCAGAAATTTCAATGCGACAACCCGTTCCAGTTCAAGCTCACGAGCCTTGAACAGGCTTCCCATGCCGCCATCTCCAATATGCTCGAGCAGCAAATAACGGTTGTCGACTGTTTGACCCGGCTCTAATTCCACCATGAGCGACGCCTCTTCAACTGTTTATGCCACCGGCCGCCAAAGCAAAAACACCGGCTGGCTGGATACGCTGCCGGGGGGCTGTTTCACGCCGGCTTGCTCAATGAGTGCCACGATTAACCACTGGCGACTGAGCGAATTGAACTGTAGAATTGAGTTAGGTCAACTTCAGCGGTAGTGGAATATGAAGATTAAACTGAACGTGTACAGGTTGTGCTGGTTTTGCGTTTTGCAAGCCATGGTGGCTTGTGCACTCGCTGCTTTCTCTCCAGGCGCAGTAACGGGTATTCTGGGCTAGACCGGGATCTTGAAACTTCTACAACGACAAGCCATTGGTGTGAACACCCAATGGCTTGTCGTCTTTTTCTGTCACGCCCCCGTTACGGGAACCGCTGGCATATGTTCATATAGCCTACCAATTGATCATTCATCCACATATTGGTAGATTTGTCAGCTGGTGAAGTCGCCCTTGACTCAGCCACCAGCGTTAAATCTTCGAGAAACTAGGCAGGTGCTACCAGTGCTACGGTTTCTTCAACTTCTCAGCACGCAGCTGTTCCAAAATCAGCCTGGATTTATCGCCCTGCAGCGATTTGAGTATGTATTCACTGCGGTCGTTTTGATCACGCCAATAATCCTTCGCCTCAGATTCTCCCCACCGCCAGCCAAGATAAGAGCCGCCCATGGTTAAACCCGCGCAGGACAGGCCCCCGATAACTCTGCATGCAAGGCCCGCGCGTCCTGGCAAGAACTTGCTTGCGTATTGCAATCCACTATTTACCGCAAGAGCTGATACGAAGCCAATGCCTAACCCTTCCATGGCCCTCACCGATATGAGATCCTCTCTAAGCTGGGCGAATTCCTTGTTATAAAAGTTTGTCCGTTTTTCAGGATCGGCCATAATTTGAAGCCGCTGAATATCTTTTTCTGAAATGACGTGTTCGGGCTGAACATTATTGCGATGTGTGCTCATAAAGCTGGAAAATTCCGGATAACGAGATAGACCTGCCAGGTTTTCGAAATTGGAGGCAAGGCTGAAAACCAGGCGAGGATCCGCTTGCTTGTTAGCGTGCTCCAGTTCGATTTTGTCTACATGGTGTTTCGTCAGGCCTGCGCTGTGCTCTTTCCATGAATCCATCACCGCTGTCGAATTCTTTATGTCACCGGCAGTCGTCCGCATAACCTCTTGCATAACGGACAAGAAGGAGATGTCTGGAGGGGCGGACTCCTTGGGTTTTGGTAAGTCTGCTTCAAGCGGTTCCATACGGGTGCTCCTAATTTTGTGAGAATCTGTGGTGCTCTGCCCACCACCTTGCAGTTTACTTTTCTCAATAGAATCCAGGAATACGGTTATTACGTTTGGATTAGGTTCATTGTGAAGAGAGGTAGCACTGCATAAGCCAGCAGCCACTGTCTTCGCATAGGTCACTTCGGTTTCTGCAAGCCGGTCAATGCAAAATCGATGCGCTTGCCCAGGCTTGGATGGGAGAAAAACCAGAACTCAACCCATTCTGGCGGGTGGGGATCGATTAGATCCTTCTGCGCCAAGGTAATGAATGCATTGGCTAGCGAGACGGGTTGTCGGGTTAGTTTAAGGGCAAATACATCAGCCTCGTGTTCGAACATTCGTGAGACCGACGACTCGAGGGGCGATAGAAGTAGGGCCGTTGGTGCAGTCATTAGGACCACCACCGGAATTAGTGTCAGATCGGTCAGTTCACTCAGCCCCCATCGGCGAGGGAGCCGTTTGACTAACCCGGGAGCCCACAGGCCGGCGGCGAGTAGTCCAAGAAACAAGGCAACCATCGAGATGGCATACCCTTTGTAAACATGCAACAGTACATAGTGGCCGGTCTCATGAGCAACGACGGTAAGCAACTCATTTTCGGGCATCTCTGCAAGTATCGTATCCCAGAGCACTATACGGGCCGATGGCCCGATTCCTGTAACGTAAGCATTCAGTTCCTTGGTCTGGCGGCTTTTATCCGCAACTAGAATATCTGCATCAGGAATGCCGGCTTTTGTTGCCAGTTCTTTAATGTACGTTCGCAGAGACCCGGCTGAAAGTTCAGTGAAATCATTGAACAAAGGATCGATGGTAATTGGCCAAACAAAGACAAAGAATGCAGACAGCGGAGCAAGAACGGCAAACAATATCAGATGCCAGGCTTGCCTGAATTTTTGAACTAGTAAAAAAAACAAACTCCAGTAAATGCCACCAAGGGCAGTGTTTACAAGAAAGCGTTTAGATCGCTCTATGAACCATTCTAAATCGGACATCTTACTGAGATCAAAATGCACCGGCAACCAATGTGAATAGAAGAACAGATAAGGCATGCACCCGATAAATGCTATTGCGGAAATCAAGAAATAATAGAGTGCAATCTGCACCAAGCGATTCTTGAACTTTTTTCGAACCATATCTTGCAACTTAGCGGCAAGTCCCGTTTGCAAAATCAAACCGTACACAAGAATTGAAAAAACTGCATCAGCTATGGGTCGCGTATAGTGTAGTTGCGAGTAAAGTACAGCATCAGCCGAGACGTTTAATTGCTTCAACTGAACGTCGGCGGCACTCGCGGGTGGAAGCGTCTCGCTGGCAAAACATGGAACAATAACGACCAAAACCAGAGCCATGATCAATATTGCAAGAACACATTGCCGCGTCGATCGGATATGGACGTGGAAACATAGCTTCAGCTTTTCAATGATGTACGGCATAACGCCCCTATGACACTTGATACCAAATGAAAGAATAGCGCGAAAAGTGCATTGAGGTTATGTCTTCATCAAATCACCATAAAAATGTATTGGAATGCACTATTTTGCGCCCAGTTTGCACGACGTGACCCATTCCATTCGAACTTCGATGACTCATTCGGCGACCTATTAGGTAAAGGTTCTTGTGCTGCCATCAATGTTTGATGGATTCATCAGGAATAGCAGGTGGGCTGCTTGAAGCAACGACATATCTGGCATCCCATTGCGTTTCAGTCTTCATCGCTAGCATAATGGCTTCGCCTACCAGCGGCGCCAACAGATAGTGCCGCTGGCCGTTGTAGTCAACCGAACTACCGGCAATTTCGGCGGTAGCCAGTAGCTGTGACAGGAACTCGGTGTCCCCGGCAGCTCTAGCACAACCGACGCCGAAACCGGTACCGGAGGTACTAATGCCAAATAGGACAGGTCCAGAATCAATATCACCTTTCCACGATCCGTCCCTGTTCTCTTTTAACGCACCGGCACCGGGAAAGAAACCAGCGGGTGGTAACAACCAAGCGCGAAACACACTCCTTAACTGCTTATACTGCTCGTCAAAAAACTCCGGATCGGCGTGATAAAGATAAACCAGGCTGAAGGCTGCACCGGAACTGCGACTACGCGACTTACGAGCAGCTCCTTCTGTAATTGCAAAGACAAGCGTTCCCGTATTCTCGTCAAGCAGTTCGGGTGCAGCAGTCTTTCTCCATTTTTGTATGACCTGGTCGTAGTGTGTACCAAAAGCGATATCGTGGCACTTCAACGATGACAGTAAAACCGAGTTGTCCGGAAGGTACCGCTCATTCGGGTACGTTTCTGCAATCATGGCTGAATCTCGACTTATACGGCGAGCTAGAGCTGCGCTGATAGCATGTGTAAGGGCATCGTATTTGGTATCACCGCCCAGTAGCTTATAGCTCGTGAGCATCAGGTTCAGGTGCGCCAGATACCACACATGCCCGCGATCGGATTCGAGAGTAGACAGCGGATCTTCATTCCATGCATCTATATCAAATTGGCTGTAAGATTTCTGTCTGACTCTTTCAATTAGAGTTCTGACTTCCTCTAAGAAACTGCTGCGCTTTTCCGGATAGAGAAATCCCAGGTTGCACAATGCCATCGAGTACATCGAACAGCTGGTAACAGCCCACTCACCTTGAAACCTCGGGGGCAACCAGGTTTGTTTTTCTGGTTGTTCATCATTGCGAATAGTGATTGATTCCCGTAAAAATGCTTGGCGGTGGAGTAGATCATCCGTCGCCCTTCCGTCCAGTAACTGCTCACCGCTCACATAATAAATTGATACCCAGACCACTTTGAAGGCAACAATCAACGCGAAAGCAATCAGCCAAACTCTGGTGGGGAGCAATCTCTTCTTCGTTTTTTCATTCATCAGCGGAGGTTCCTAAATGATGCCTACGTCAGTTACTGTTCAGACGGTTGGAATGCGCGACTCCGCGGAACCCTATCAGGTTTCCTCCCGCTTTTCCTCGGTGATCATTTCAAGGAAATTGCGGCGATCATTTGCAATCCGTTTCTCACGCGCAACAATTTTTCGCCTGATGTCAGCAACCTCTACATCCATTTCATCGGCCTGAATAGCTCTGTTGGTCTGCCGTAGAAGCTGCACCAACGACTCCTTAATTTTCGCCTCTGTCTCAGAAGCACTCGGAGTGGCAAGTTGAAAGTTTCGGGCAAAGGCTTCGTGGAATTTCCGGTCCATTTCAAGTGCCCTCAGGATGTGTTTCTCTGCTTCCCCATACCGTTCCACTTGCATGAGGAACTGTGCGTATTGAAAGCAAGCCTCTCCTACCGGTAATTGTTCTCGCCCGTCGTGTAGCTCGCCCAAGTTCCTCCGCCACGGAAATTGCCTGTTGGTGTGTATCAGCCGCAATGTCATCATTGCCTTGCAAGTGCTGAATATCAGCCAGCAGTGAAAGCAGCGTTGATCGAGTACCGACGTCATTTGCGTCATCGCCAACTTTCGAAAGCGCATCTTCGAGCAAACTGCCTGCCCGATCAAAATCGCCTGCCTTCTTCACATCTGCATCTATTCGAAGTGTGGCCTCCGAAAATTCGAATTGCATGGCTCGCTCCTCTCTGCAAGCTAATGTCGTTATTCTACAGAACCCTTTTCAATCGCGCGGATATATTCTTCACTCTGTCGTGTCTCATAGAGTGTCAACCAGATGATAACAGTTGGTGGCTCAGTCAGTCTCTTACCACCTTGCCATGCACAGGCAGCCACGTTTGTTCTCCAATCGTCGTGCCTTAATTTGATCAGCCTTGTATGGTCAAGGGCGCGCTGAACAAGCCCCATATGGTCTGCGTTTCCCTTGCTAGCCCGGCTAAGTCGATTTTTAGCTGAATCCACCGCCGTTGGAGCAAGAAGCGATCAACCAATTGATTACGGCGATGAGGCCCCAGCCTCCCCCCAAGAATAATAATCCCAGAACAAACCGAACACGACTTCGACTACTGGATTTAAAATTTCGGACGCTCCACACTATCATTACAAATCCCCAGGCTGTAAAGATCACTTCGACTGCGTTAGCAAATATGTTGAGAATGGCTTCCACATTGGCAAGGTTGTTTACCCGAACGGTACCTCCCGTGCTCACTCCCGCGATCACCATCGGGTCATTCAATTCCACACTCGAGTGAGGTTCGTTTGCCATCTCGCCTCCCTCCCCGGGTGAGCACAAGCTGACTCGCCGGGCCAGTGCCCCCGTATAGATACTCACGAGTTTATGTCTTTCAGCAAACTGTTGAGCCTTTGCGCTTTCACCAGCCCGCACAAGTCTGGTGAGTTCCTCCTGATTTGCAAGCACCGCTATATCCGACGCTGAGTGCTCGCGAGTCTCTTTACTCTTACTCGATTGGAGTGTCCTGAAAACGAAGTGTTTTGTTGGTTCGTTGGTGATCCACCTCTTAAACAACTCATTAAGGTCGCTCAGTGTGCCCCCCTTACGATCAATAGTCACGATGGGAAGCGGAGCTAGCACCGAGGCATGAATTCGCTCAAGAATTTCGTTGCCACCCGGTGCCGTCTGAAAATCATATAGGTGCACCGTCCCGCCACAGAGCTTGGCCAGATCGTAAGGGCAATAAACACCATACTGCGCAGACCAATTTCCCTGTGACCAATTTTGAAACTGCGATTTCAGATTCCACGACTTCGGTCCATGTACCCATACCACATCAGATCGATTCTGTCGCGCTATGGAAATTGCACGTTCCAATAGAACCCAGTTGTCATCTCCTCCACAAAAGCGTCCCTGCTGAATTGTCGCAAGAGCACAAGCGGGAGCGACCTCCAATATCCCCCTTGAGGGATCGGCCAGGACTACATGCTCTATGTTCCGGGGAGTGGATTTGAAGAAGTTCGTCAAAGCACCTTTTGCATCAGCATTACTCACCGACCCGTCCACCGCCATCACCACGGATCTCGGAACATCCTCCCGAACGAGTTCGCGGATGATCTTTGAGCTCCCTTCATTGAGGGTCAACGTTTTCACCGTTGAGCTGGAATAAACAGTGTCACCGGGCTTAGCTAATTTCAGGTCACCCCTGCTCGATTCTTCTTCCTTTCCAGCGCGCGCCCTGTCAAACCCATAACCGCGCTTAACGTCTCCTATGCTTTCCACATGCACTTGTGTGTTTTCCGCCACAACGTTGCCACCAACAATGCGTGGCAGTCTAAGATACACGGATTTCTCGTCTTGGTCCGCAGAGAATGGCGCCACAATGTGCACGCGAACCTTGAATTCCGCTCCAGTCAGAATCGGAGAACATCGTAACAAGGCTCGGTCTGGTGCGAGCATGGTTATCAAAGCAGGATCACGCCGAAGTTCCGCGTCGCGAGAGTAAGTGTGTTGAATTGCTAGATTAGCACCGAATAGGGCGGGTTCAATGCGCAGAGGGGCGGCATCTTTGCGATCAGCAGCAGGCAAAAGGTGTAGATCTGAAACAACTCCTCCCTCGGGAATATGCATTTCCAAACGCGCTTCCACTGAACTTGAATTGCTGTTGGTAAACTCAAGTGTCCAATCGAAGTTCGCCGTCAACTTATGTGTGTCTAACTTCCCGTCGAGAGATGAATGTTTAATCTTCAAGCCGGAAGAAGGATTGCCTATTACCGGTGCTCCAGCATAGGGATCCATCCAGCTCATCGATTCGGATACACTGTCGGGAGATCTTCCACTTATGAGATAGTAAGCTTCCTGACAGAGTTCTCGAGAGGGGTCGAAAACATCTGACGGGTACACATGACTTGGCATGGAGTAATTGAACGGGTCAAGCTTCTGTTCCACAATCTCGATGGCTGCCGCACTATCGAGAGACGCCAGCGCAAAGCGCCGTAGTTCTGGTACTTGGGAGGTCACTGCCGCCAACTGAGTAGTTAACCATAACGCAGGGACATGCGGTCCAAAAATGGCCAGACCTACAAGACCAGATGCAATCAGCGGACTCACCCTTGGTGAAACACACGGGTCGCAGTTTCGCCAAAGTTTATACGCCAGTATTGACGACACGACAAAAACAATTAGCAGTGGAGAAAATAGCAACCATCGCGCGGCGGCTGTCTGATCGAGAGGTCCATTAACCGCACAGCTAAAGATCAGGAAGATTTGAGAGATCAGCGAGAATCCCATCAAGAATCGTAGAAACCATGGTCTCCGCCCGACTCCCCTCTTGAGTTCTTTCCATGCACATAGATTAACTGGCGGGGTCGTAAGATACGCCATCATTAACGCGCCGGCCGGATTATAAATCGCGGAAAACGACACAGCCACGGAAATTATCGAGGGCAACATGAGTCCGAAGATGAACACCAACTTGGACGTTATGCCTTTCCAGACCGGGGCTTCTCTCTCTCGTTCCTCGCGCCCAAACAATTGAATAAACATTTCGCTAAATTTGATCGGTGCCGCTATAACCAGTGCGCCAAAGAAAAATACAGGCCATGAGAAACAGGATTCCTGAACCTGAAAAATCCAAACCAACAGAGTGCAGACACTGGCAACTAGCGCGGAAAGCACCCACACGCTGCCGGCCATACGTTTGAGCCAGTTTTCTTCGCAATCCCCGAGAAACGAGTTGGGATTAATTGATAGCCCGTCCGCCGCAAGAAGCGGCAAATCCTCGATCCGTGCCCCCGACTCGCAAGGCACAGGCAGTAAATTAGACATGGAAGAAACCTCTGAGCATGCGCATCGGCAAGACTTATGACTCGACTTTATCGCCGCGTAAAGGCAGAGTCAAGGCATTCTGGCGTCAACATGACAAACGCCATGGTGATCAGTGACCTTTGAAGGAGTCGAGGTCAACCGAGACCTGGAAAAAGCTCGCAATGACAAATCGAGTCGAGGCTCTAGACCCAATCGCCCAAAACCGCGGAGCTCTCCGCCAAGACTACAGAAATATATACAATGGATGTACACATTCGTAACCACATACGATGGCAGCAATCGCACAAATCAGTGCCACCAAACCCGCTTTAAGAGCTTCCCAATGTCGTAATACTAGGGCTTTCCAGCTACGTAAACAGACCAATTTCGCGTTATTCACTTGACACATGTCGTGGAAATGTTGTCTAATTCGGCTTGTGTGTGTGTGTGGGTATGTGTGTTCTTCTCGAAGCCGGTATATCCATCGGAGGGCGTAAACAGGTTCATGCGGCCATGCACGTGCTTCGCAAAGAACCTGGGCAGACGGAGTCCTGATGCGAATCAGAGAGATTGAGCTTGACAATTTTAAGTCTTTTGGCAAGCTGACGACTGTTCCGCTGCTTGACGGGTTCACCACCATATCCGGACCAAATGGTTCGGGAAAATCAAATATCATCGACAGCCTGTTGTTCGCCCTCGGTTTGTCGAGCACCAGAACCATGAGAGCGGAACGGCTTCCGGATCTTCTCAACAACTTGAGCGGGCGCAATGAAGCTCGCGTAACAGTTCGGTTCACCAATGATGCCGGTGCCGAAGTTGAAGTGACCCGGCGCCTCAGGGTGAAAGAAAGCGGATGGACAAGTACATACATTCTGAATGGAAAGGTTTCCACCCTTACCGATGTTCATGAAGAACTAGGCAAATACAACGTTAGCCCGACCGGCTACAACGTAATTATGCAGGGTGATGTCACCGGCATTGTCACCATGAGTGCGTCTGAGCGCCGAAAGATTATAGATGAACTGGCCGGTGTTGCTGAGTTCGATCGCCGTATTGAACAGGCTGATAAGGAACTGTTCTCCGTCGCTGACAAAATCGATCGCCAACGAATTGTCCTGACAGAGATTGCTGCACGGCTGGAGATCCTTCAAACTGATCGCGATCAAGCTTTAAAGTATCTCGATCTCAAAAATCACAAGGAAAAGCTCGAACGCGAGTTAATCTACGTTCGAGTGAAAGATCTCGAAAGCAAAACAGAAGCTGCAAATCGAGAGATAGGCGAACTTTCTGCCCGCGAAGAGAAGCTGATAGCCTTGAGAGAAGAGGCCGAACTCAACTTGCTCGCTTGTCGCGCTGAACTTGGTCGCTTGGAAGAAGACATTAAAGAAAAGGGCGGGCACGAACAACTGCTACTGCGGCAAGAGCTAGAGAACAAGAGAGGTGACTTGTTTAGAGAAGAGAGCAAGCTTTCGAACCTGAGCGGTGCCTTAGCCGAGAAAAGCAAGCTCCACAAAAGCCTGATTTCCCAAATTAAGACCATTGATAAACATCTCAATGAACTGCAAAAAGATCGCAAGCAAAATGAGGCGGATCTCAAAGCCATCCAACTGGCGCTGGTAGAGAAGCAGGGATCGCATAGCGCTGTTATGGCGGAGATCGAAGTGCTCAGGCAAGAACGAGATCGCTCCTCTAGCAAGGGGCTGTCTCTGCATGAAGAGTTGCAATCGCTACGCAACCAGCGCCATAAATTCGAAGTGCGGCAAACTGAACTGAAGTCGCGGCGAGTAACGTTAAATCGCGATCTCGAACAAGCGCGCAATGCAGCCACGGAATCTATCGGAAAATCTTCGCAGCTAAAGAGTGTTATTCAAGCGGTAGACAAAAAGAGTACTGACGATGAGGCCCTTGTTCTAGGAATCCAGCGCTCTATTCGCCAGATGGAAAGCGAAGCCGAATCTACTGAGCAAGAAATCGAACAGAAGCGTAAAGACCTGGAGCAGATTAATCGCAGAGTGGTGGAGATGGAAACCCGCCGCGAGGTGTCAGGCGAAAGCGGCTACGGGCGCGCTGTAGAGGTCTTATTAGCAGCAGGGATGAAAGGCGTTCACGGAACCATTGGTCAACTTGGCCGGGTTGATCAGCGCTTCGAATTGGCTCTGGAAATGTCCATCGGTTCAAGACTCGGGCATGTGGTTGTTGACGACGACTCGGTTGCCGAGGCGTGCATTCGCATGCTTCGTGAATCTAAGAGCGGGCGAGCTACTTTTGTTCCCCTCAACAAAATTTCAGTGCAGCCTCCCGGTCTTCTTCCCAATCGCCCCGGTGTGATCGATTTTGCATACGCACTGGTTGATTTCAGCCCTTCATACACCAAAGCGTTTCAGTACGCTTGCGGTCAGACCGTGGTGGTAGACACCATTGAAAATGCTCGCCGCCTGATTACCCAGGCACGAATGGTCACCCTGGAAGGTGACGTCTTCGAAAAGTACGGCACCATGACCGGTGGCGGTAGCAGCGGTAATCGTATGCGCTTTCGGCAGACCGAGGGCAACGATATTGGGCAGGTTAAACAAAGGGCGACTCAGATAACGCAAGATTTGCGCTTCCTCAATGATTCCCTTAAAGAGTTGTCTACCTCACTAAATGCTGAGCGCAGCAAGCTAAATGAAGCAACTGCATCTCGCGCTCAACGAAAAACAGATCTGGAAAATAAACAACGAGATCTGCAAACCGTAGAGAAGTTGGTCGAGGAATTAAAGCCTCGACTGAGAATGATGGGCGATGAAATAGAGCAGATTGATATTGAACTTGCCGATCTCGAGCGTCGAGCGAAAGAACTCGATGGACACATTACTCGCTTGCAAGAGCAGTTACAAGACGTGACGGCCGGCGGCAAGCGTTCGCAAATGGACAGACTGATTGGCGAAGCGGAAGACCTCAAATCCGAAGTCGAATCTATTCAGCGCGATGCCAAACATATTGAGCGACAGATCGACCGCATGCAAACTGAAGAACGTGTGGAACTGAACAATAAGCAGAATGTAACTACGCAGCTCGACGGTGTTCAGATCGGACTCGATGAAGTTAATACACAATTGCCAGTACACCAGGAAGCTATTCGTCTATTGATGATTGACGTAAGAGAACTCGAACGACGCAGCTCCGAGATCTCTAACGAACTACTCAAATTGCACGAAGAGAAAGACAAAATTGTCGGTGAAATTACAAAGTCAGAAATTCAGCGCACACGACTTACAGAGCAGCTAAATCATCTTGACCAGGAAAGACAGAAGAAGTTACTGGTCTTGCAAGAATTGGAAATACTGCTGGCTGCTGCCCGTGCCGAGTTAGAACACATGCTGTCCGAGCAACCGGATATGAAGCCCCCGTCGGCAGCAAACGTTGAGCAGTTAAAGAATCAAATCGAACGTCTTGAGCGAAAGATGCGAGCTCTGGAACCGGTGAATATGAAAGCCCTGGAAGAATACAATCAGACCCGTATTCGTCAGGAAGAGCTAACGGAATTTCTTGAGACTCTCAACAAAGAGAAGGAAGAGATTCAGCAACGCATTGCCGGATACGCGGAACTGAAAAGGAACACTTTCATGGAAGCATTCACGGCAATTAACTACAATTTCCAGGATATCTTCGCTGAACTATCTCACGGTCACGGCAAGCTCGAGTTGGAAAACCCGGAAGATCCTTTCGCGGGCGGGTTGGTTATTCGAGCACAGCCTCGCGATAAAAAGATGCAACGAATCGAAGCCCTTTCAGGCGGAGAGAAATCATTGACGGCGCTTTCATTTGTGTTCGCTTTTCAGCGATTTGCGCCAGCTCCATTCTATGCCTTCGACGAAGTCGATATGATGCTAGACGGTGCCAACGCCGAACGATTGGCTCGCATGGTCAAGTCACAATCGGAACAGGCACAATTTGTCGTGGTAAGTTTGCGGCGCCCCATGATTGAGAACGCTGATCATGCCATCGGGGTATCGCTACGGGCAGACGGCTTCTCTAAGGTTGTCGGAATATCCGAGATCAAAATTCCGGAGGTAGAAGCAGCGCATGCCTGATTCGCCGCCGAAAAGTACCAGCGCCAGCGGGCAAACCAATTCTGTTCAGAACTTCCCCGGGCCACTGTTCAGCACTTTTCGTGCGACACCACCGCCTGCGCCGCGACCACAAAAGACACCGGCCGAAGGATTGATGCATGGATTAGTGCTAGATCAGAACTCGGGCGGTATTGAGATTCTGGTCAATATGGCTGCAAAGGGCGACATTGATCCCAAGAATATAGACATAATAGATGTCACAGACCGATTCCTCAAGGCAATTGCTGCCGCTCCCCGAGAGAACCTGAGGCAAAGCGGAAAGATTATCTTTCATGCATCGGTTCTTCTGCGCATGAAAGCAGAAGCTCTACTCATCACTAAACTAGAGGACCTTGATCTCCCCAGCGGTGACGATTTCCTCGAATTCGACGATGATGGCGGCCCGGTAATTTACGACTCAAACGATCAGGCGGTCGGGCGCCAGATTACACTGGCGGATCTCCAAAAAGCGATTGTGCGGCAGGCCAGACAAAGGCAGTCGCGTCATCGGCGCGTAACTCTGGAACAGCTAATCGAATCACTTCGCGAAGCTGAACGCATGGAGAAGCAAAGGTTAGAACGCCAAAAACATCCGCGCGAAGAGAAGCATGTCATCGATCTCAATGACTATCACGAAATGCGTGACATGGATGACATCTTGGACCTCGCGCATGACGAGGACATAGAAGACGTAATTGCAAGAGTGGAGAAACTACTGGCAAAGCGTATGGAAGAGGTAATGCGCCTTACATTAATGGACATTATCCGCATGCTCGGTGGCAAAGGCGACTGGGTAGACGCCTTTCTCGCGGTGCTCTTTTTGTCAAATTCGGGCAAACTCACTCTCGAGCAAGAAGTTTTTTACGGGCCGCTGTACATTGCAAAAGGCATACCTTCTCAGGTTCCTGCGGCGCCGGCTCCTAACGCGCCAAATTTACTGTCTTTGCTGCAGACGACGGCCTCCAGGCAAGCGATTCCTCCGCCGCTTACGGACCATGCTGAGACAGAGATCGCCAAATTTTCTTCTGGTAACGAACATTCCGAAACATCTGCAAAGAGAGGCTAAGCCATGTCTTTAAAGGGTAAAATCGAATCTATTTTGTTTCTTACCGATAAACCTATTCGAGCACAAGTTATAGCAAAGCTTGTTGGCGACGATGTACAACTGGTCCGACAAAGTGTGCTTGAACTGATTCATGATTATGAAGAGCGCAACGGCGGTCTGGAAATTGCAGATGAAGACGGTTATGTGTTGCGCGTAAAAGATGAGTATGCCAACATAATGGAAGAATTCATGCCGCTGGAAATGACCGCGGCAGTACTTCGCACTCTTTCGGCAATCACCATTAAACAACCGATTAATCAGTCTGAAATAATTCGAATTCGCGGCGCCGGGGCCTACGAGCATATTAAAGATCTGGTTCATCGCGGTTTGGTTAACAAAAGAGATGACGAAAAGGTACGCTCACCGATGTTGAGCACAACTAAAAAGTTTCAGGAGTACTTCAGGCTGACGAAAGACGGCAAGTCGTTGAGACAATATCTGCGCAAAGAAATGAAAAAGAAAGACAAGGAAGATCTGCCCGTAGACTCAGGGCTAGACGGCAGCTTCGATGCCAGCCCGGACGCAGTTCAGCTCTCCGTGCTTTCCGGATCTGCAGTGGCGGACACAGCCCCCCTCGATTTGGCGTCTGCAATTTTGAGCAGCACCGCCGGCAATTCCGGAGAAACCCTGTCTATCGGCGAAACTTTTTCGCGATTGGTAGAAACATCGCCCCCGGCGGAAGTAGCCTTAGAGGCGCAGCCGCTTGAATTACCAACGGGCAGTTCATCACCGAATTTGTGACCGAAGTAAATACGGCGGAAACTACAATTCGCATTGGTGCCATTCTTGCAGCGGCCGGTGCCGGCAGTAGATTCTCGAGCCAAACGGCGACGAACGCCAAACAGTTTCTCAACCTCATGGGCCGACCAATGTATGTGTGGTCTCTGGTGAAGCTGGCCACGCATCCGGCAATTGACAGTGTAGTGGTGGTAGCACCGGAAGCAAGCATTTCTCTGGTCCGAAAAGACTTCGAGAACTTTCATAGTGAACTTTCTCGATGCAGACAGTTGGCAGTCACTGCCGGCGGCAGCACCAGGCAGCAATCGGTCTATAACGGTCTGCGATATCTGGCAACATTGGTAAATGCCCCCGAGTTTGTGCTTATTCACGATGGCGCAAGACCGTTCATCGGCGAACAGTTGATTACACAAGTAATCGAATCGGTGATCGCAAACGGCGCATGTACTCCCGGGTTACCAGTGACCGACACCCTGAAACGCGTAAGAGAACACATAATTATTGAGACAGTGGATCGCGCGGAACTATATAGCGTGCAGACGCCGCAAGCTGGTCGACTGTCGGATTTGTGCCACGCCCACGAGAAGGCACTGGTAGAAAACTGGTCTGTGACGGATGATGCCTCCATGCTTGAGCGAGACGGACATATGGTAGCGATCGTTCCTGGTTCGCCTTACAATTTGAAAGTTACTCAGCCACTAGATTTGGTGCTATGTGAAGCATTAGCACCACGACTACTAACCTCATGAGCACGAGCGCAAGCAGTACGAGGCGATAGCCGCACACGATGTCGTAAGCGAGCACAGCAAACATCCAGACCTGGCCAGCAGTTTGATCAATGTTGGCATGCCGAATAACGGCGGGATCAATCAGCGAACCGAGCCCCGGTTTGTCAAACCGGCAGTCAAAGTTTTATCTGCCTCCCCGGCTGACGCCAGACAGCACCGGCACACAAGCGGAAGCCCGACAAAGGTTCGTGTTACGGGCTTGCAATTGCCACCAATGGCACGACTGGTCAGGTTTTAAGTATTCCGCTTAATAAAATAGCAATGGCACCGCCAAGGGTGCACAGTTGTAGAGATTTCTGCACCGCATATAGAACCATTCTCTTGAGGGCCTAACAGAAATCTATGCTATATTTGCTGATATCACTTTCGTATTCTAGGTAACTGGCTCTTGCTAATTGATCGCAAAAGCATAGAATGAGGAGAGGTCTTCGTGTTCGGAAAGCGCAGGGAAGTTATGTCGCAAGAAATAAATGAACCGGCTAAGGAGAAGCAATCTGCTCCTGCAAGCCGTCCGGCAAAGAAAGAGGTGGAACTCTTCCCGCCTATTGCTGAACGCAACCAGCACAATGTGCCGAGTGCAGTTCAAGATGGTGGAAGATTGGGCACCAGAATCAATATGTTTAAACCGGTATCTTTCGACGAAGCATTGGAGATAGTTGAAGCCCTTCGGTCGCGAAATGCCACCACTATTTCGCTTGACAAACTGCCGAAGTCTGATGCCAATAGACTGATTGATTTTGTTGCCGGTGCATCAGCAGCATTAGATGGTGACTTTCACAAAATGACTGAGCAGGTTTTTCTGTTCTGCCCGGCAAACATCAGAATTGTCGGACCGGCAAAAGCGGCTCCGGCATTATCAACACCATCGCGTTCAAATTCAAGCACCTTATCACTCGATACACTCTTTCCCGATTTGCAAAAAGAGGGAACGGGGTCATTTTGGACGCGACAGCAGTAACTCTACTGTAGCTCCAACAGTCCAATTCTTTTTTTTGACAATACCGTGTTCTTCTTCATCAGATGCAACCTTCTTTGCAGCCTGATGAGCGTGACAAACCGACACGTGAGTCATTGATACTATCCGTATCAATCCTTGCAATTTTAACGCCCGATCTTGTGCGCTGACTAAGCAACTGCCTGTATTTCGCACTCTTACTATTAGAGCATTGTTACCTGGTTGTCTATTGCCTGATCAGTCGGCTAGCCCTTCAAGTTTTTTTACAGCTAGCCAAATTCAACGCTGCTATTATAGGCGCACAAGACACAAGGCGGGAGTATTCCAGTCTCGTGTCGTGTTTCCTCCTTACCTAATCCACCACAAAGAAGTCCTTCCTCCCGACTTACCCGCGGGGGGAAGTTCTTTTTGAATTGCTGACAACGATCACATTGAAACTGGCTTCTGTTGAAATCTTGTTGCCAGTTGCCGAGCAGCAGCCGCGGTGTCATTGCCGCACACTTCCAAATCAAAACTACCTCGACACTTCATAGACTGCTGATAAAGTGGATCGTAGTATTCGATGAGTAGCAGTTTAATTGCAGCCTCAATATCTCTGGCAACTGCCATCGCGAAAATTTCTTCAGCGATCTTTTTACTAATATATTGGCGCAACTGTTCAAGCAACTTCAACCCCTCACTTAGATCTTCATTATTGCCGGGATGATGATGCATATAGTCTTTCGCCAGGCGAGCGGACCTATTGTCAAGATCTCCGTGCACCAGTACCGCTCTGCCAGACCTGATGCGTCGCAAGATGCAGTCCGGAAGAGACAACCGTCCGATTTTCCTGCTTTCTGCCTCGAGAAAGACAGGGGTTGCGTTAAAGTCGCGAAGACTGCACCACAAGACAGACTCGAAATCCTTTTGACCTGGCTGTCGTCCAAGCCCCATTCCACCAAAAGTTGACCCGCGATGATTGGCCAGCGACTCCAAGTCGAGAACCTGGCAACCGAGTCGACTGAGTTCTCCTAGAATTTCAGTTTTTCCGGTACCCGTCATCCCGTGTAACACAATTGGCTCAAAGGGAAAACGATCTGCGGCAAGATCTGATATCACCATCTTGCGCCAGGCTTTAAACCCTCCTGTAAGACGGCTGCACGATATACCTGCTATTGACAACAGCGATGCAACAGCCTCGCTTCGCAGACCGCCCCGCCAACAATAAACGACCAGTGGTTGTCCGCTGCGCTTTGTCCGCACCATCTCATCAATGATGGCCGGAACCTTGTGCGAAATGAACGTCAACGCGTGGCGCCGAGCCACTATTTCGCCATCGCGCTGGTAGATGCAGCCAATTTCGGACCGCTCGTTATCCAACAGCAGCGGCACATTCAAGGCTCCAGGTATTTTTTCAGCTGCAAACTCTGAGGGTGACCGAACATCGATAATTAACGGGGCTCGAAGTTCGTACAATTCCTCAGGCGCAAGTTCACGCCATATCATGCGCAAGTTCGCCGGGTATAAAGGATATTCAGGTAGCCAATATAACCCGGGAACTGCTGGATGAAAATAACTGAGCTCGAGATTGAAGACGAGATGATACATCAGCAAGCCGCGGAACTACTAATGACTGCTTCTGCCGATACAGCACCGCGTGCCTGGCCGGACCTGCAATCGGCCATAGTAGAAGTACAAGAATCGTTTGGCCCGGGCAAAATCTCCCTGGTGGCATTAGATCGACAACGAGTGGTCGGATGGGTTGGTGCAATCCGCCAATATGGCGGTCACACATGGGAATTGCACCCTCTGGTGGTTAACCGGAATTTTCGGCGAAGAGGAATCGGCAGGGCCCTGGTTGATGCCGCACAGAGCAGAGTGTTGGAACATGGCGCCATGACCCTATGGGTGACAGCCGATGATGCGGTCGGGTCCACGAGCCTCTGGGGACAAGACCTTTACCCCGATCCACTTCATCATTTGCAAGAAATTCGAAACCTTAATGGCCATCCGTTTCAGTTCTATCAGAAACTCGGATTTGCACTGATCGGCGTTCTTCCGGACGCTAACGGGCTGGGTAAACCCGACATTTTCCTGGCAAAGCGAGTAAGGACCATTACCTGATGTCCACCGTCGACGATACCGGCCACGGTCCACAGCACCCTGCAGAATGGCTGGTCGGGCAAATTGTAGCGGAACACTTTCAAGTAATTCAGTTTATCGGTCGTGGTGGTACCGGTGCAGTTTATAAGGCTCGGGATCTGTTAATAGACAGAGTGGTCGCCATAAAATTGCTGCATGTGCAATGTGAGAATCAAGATGTTGCAATTAGACGCTTCAAACAAGAGGCTAGAGCGGCTAGCCGGCTCAGTCACGAAAACATCTGCAAGACACTGGCAATCGGGTTTGTGGAGGACAGCCGCCCGTATCTGGTAACTGAATGGTTAGACGGTCAAAGTCTTTCGCAACTACTAGGCAAACAAACAAAGCTGCCACCGAATATGGTGAAGACCTTGTCTGTGCAACTCTGCACCGGTTTGTCAGAGGCGCACGCGGAAGGAATCATTCATCGAGATATTAAGCCCGCCAATATTTTCATCACAGGCAGTGAGAATGAGTATTCAATCAAACTGATCGACTTTGGTGCGGCGGCATTTCTCGGGTCGGATATAGCAGATGGCAAACTTACTGGCACAGGTGCAATAATCGGTACGCCAGCTTATATGAGTCCGGAGCAGTGCGCGGGCAAGCCAGTGGATGTTCGCTCAGACGTTTATTCGCTCGGTTGCACCATATACGAAATGCTGACGGGGTTACTGCCATTTGACGGCAAGACAGTCTATGAATTGATGAACTCTCATTTGAAAAGTACACCAAATTCAAAAGGAAAGGCGCAGCAATTGTGCTGCTCGAAACCTTCTCTCAGGGTTGGTACAGCTGGCTCCCGGAAATGTCTACAGTTTTAAGGGAGGCGGCAAAGCTTCGCGCTAGTTATACGCCGCCAGAGTTTTTGTACCTGGCAACCGACTACTATCGACTTGGTGAGTGTTTGATGCTCTCCAATCCAGCAGCAGCGGCCCAACCACTCAAAGAATCCATAACGATCGGCGCGCAATACGATCTTGAGCCGCTGACTTTGGCTCATTTTCGAAACGACTATGGAAGCTGTCTCTACTGCCCGGGCAAACTCGATGAAGCTGCCAAAACAATACAAGAGCAGCTAAAGTACTCGCCTTCGAAGAAAGACTTCCTACAATGGCAAGGGTATGTTGTGTGTCGAGCCACAGCTCTTACCATTCTCTCCCTCATCTATCAAGACCAGGGAAAGACACAATTGTCTGCTGAAGTGTCCAAAGAAGCCGAGTCGATAATCGTCAACGAATTACCTGCGCATCAGAAAGAGTTGGCTGATTTGAAAATCATACGCGAAAGGCTTATCCGACAAAAAGCTCGGCATAAAGCGAATTGCCGTCTGCCTATAGGGAAATACATGGCGGATTGAGCCCCATCCACCTGACAGATTCTGACAAGACTCAGACCGAACAGTTGGCTTACTGTTGGTTTGAATGAAGCCCGCAGGCTTCAATCCTCAGTTTTCAGGTTTGTCCTCCTGAACCGATGGTCCTGCACACTCGCTGAACTGTCCCGATCTCAAGTCGAACCCGATGCTTAACTTTTATCCTGATATCAGAAGCAAGCGTGCTCAACCAATAACCAGTGAATCGGAGATTCAACCATGAACGGCAAGTCGAAAAAGAGGGTACTTGTAGATCACAAAAACTGGCTCACATACCTGTTCTGGAGCCTGGTAAATGTAGTTCTCATTGTAGTTCGCTTCAAAAACTTTCAAATCATTGGACGTGAGAATCTCCCCCAAACAGGTCCGTTTCTTTTGATTGTAAACCACACCTCAAGATGGGACGGGCTCCTGGTGTACCGAACAATCGGCCGTCCAGCCAATTTCATGGTATCACCCAATGAATTGCTCGGTGTGCAGGGGCATGTCCTCACTACGATGGGCGCGTTTCCAGCCGACCCCAGAGCAGGCATCATCGAATACGCTCAAGCGCAACTGCAAAAAGGAGAAGGCGTCGTTATCTTTCCGGAAGGCAACATCTTTAACGACGGTGTCACACATCCCTTCAAGAATGGCGCAGCGAGAGTGGCACTCACATGTGCTTCGCAGGGGCTAGACATCCCGGTTCTTCCCGCAGCGATAAACTACGCCGCAGACAGAACTGTTGCTCAAATTGTGATTGGTGAACCTATTTCGCTTTCCACCTATACTACACAATTTCAGAACGATCCCTCACCAGCGCTGCGAACACTGAGCGACAGAATGCACCGAGAAGTGGGGTTGTTGAGAGAAACAATCGGCGGCGTTGGCGATCGATTGGCTCTCTACGGAAACAAAGGCAAACAAGCCTGGGGAAACCTGATCAAATCGGTTACCGCTGCAGCAAATACCCCACTGGAATTTCCACTGCACCTTGCAAATTCGGTCAACCTTAAAGGTGAGACGCAGAAGCTGGCGAGCTAACAGCCTGAGTCCATGCAACCGAAAGGCTTCTAAGCAGAGTTTTCGAATGCCAAGATGCATCTAAGTTGTACACAAAACCGAAAAAGCGTCATCAAAGCTGCCCTGGACATTTGCGCTTTTCATCATTTTCGGTGTCTCTTTCCTTTTAAGCCTTGAAGCTTATCCTGCCACCATTAATGGTGCCCCCAAAAAAAGCACACGAAGGTCAAAAAAGATTGTAAACAGGGGCCAGCAATAGATTCTTGCTATCATAGACTGGAGATCAGACCAGCTAATCGAAAGGAAGGACCACGATGCCGTACTGGGGAGATGACGTCGACCAATGTGACTTTGCCTTTGATTCTGTAGGAGCCGTCATCTATCTCATCATCGAGAGGATGAACAAGGATGTTGATAAAGTGTTGGAGAAATCATATCCTGAGCAATCAATGGTTGCATATTTGACCTGCCTGCGATTGATTGGGGAGCGATTTCCGAAAAACTTAAGCGTGCATTTCCGCAAGAAGCACTTGAAGGATGTGAAGTCCGCATTTGAAAACTGGTATGACAAAGTTTCCGATAAACTACCGTCTCATTTGCGGGCTGACATACTTCGCAAGGCTCAGGAAGAGTTTGCCCTTTTTGAGGAGCGAATTCTCAAGCAGCACGAAGGATAACGTTGAGGGTAATCGATGATGTCGAAGACCACAAAAAGCGCGATTGCACTTGCCACTTCTGGAGCAGAAATTTCAACTCACTTGAACTAAGGAGACTTGCAACCTCAGCCGGGTGTAGCCGAGGTTGCAAGGGTAGTTGGGGTGGAGTAAGCTCAATACTGGTTGCCGGCTAGATACGCGATAACACGAGGAACACTGAAACAGGTTCCAGATCATATTGTTCAGGATCCGCAGCTACTCTTTGTTTCATGCGACTATAGAGCGATGCGACAGTTCCGCGATCTTTGGCAGTCAAATGCTCATCGTTCCTGAAAGAGTTACAAAACAATCCTTGCTCTATTACGGGTTGAGTGAAAGCTCTGAGCGATTCGACGATCTCGTGTGCGTACCACGTAGCATCGCTCATTCGCAGACGCTCGAAATGATCGCATTTTATACGGTGGGTCTCAGCATACTCCACAGTAAACTTGTTGATCAAATCAGAGTGCGTGTCTTGTAATGGTGCAACAGTCTCTTCTACACTGCGACAATAAATAGGCAACGCAAATCGTTCATATATCTCTTTAACGATGCGTCCTTCGGCGACCAGATCAAGCAATGTCTGATTCATCAAATCCATAAGATTCTGAGACGGGTACAGGTCGGCGCTGTTCGCCTGATGTAGTCGACCAGCCATTGTAAGAACCATTCTGGCACCTGAGGTCATTTCATCAGCTCTTGCATGAAGAAATTTTTTCCAGTCATTGGCTCCAACCCGGCCCAATCGGCGGGCCTCATCTGCGGTGGCATTGCCGTGAAAAATATGATTGCAAATGGAATAATCAGGCATTGCGCTAAGCCAATGAGTTGCGCAACTGGAGAGGGCAAAATCGACTGAATCGTCGGGCGCAACCCGGCCATAGAAAGATGCACCTGAAGCGAAGGCAAAAATTTTGCTGCCAGCTCTAATTTGCTCTTCGTTGCCCGTGCTCAAATAACTGGACTCCGGGGCGGCATACAAGTTTTCAAACAGACTATTGAAATCATTCATCGGCAAGTCGTTATGTAACACCGAAATCCATTTTCCGGGATCTCGCTCATGCACCGAATGAATGATTTTCTTAACTGAACCGACAGAATTGCGACCTTCGCTACAGCCATAATCGACTATCGAAAAAGTTCGCTGAGCGGGGATTGGCACCCTTACCGCCGCATAATTGATGAGCGGGGCTACCGCTTCCAGAATGCATCGTTGCAGTTCCGAATTAGCATCGTACAACCCGTCTCCTCTCATTCTAGTTAGTAGCATTTTCATGATCCCTCTGCCGCACATTGGCTTTATACAAACAATGCTACAGGCGATTTGTGAGGAAAATGTGAGCGCTGCCATAGCCCGGACCGAACCGAGTGCTGGAACCTACAAGAGCGGGCTTGAAGGAAATCTTTGTGATGTAACCTGGTTCGGCATGATTCTCTAACGCAAGAAACCACAGCGTGTTTTTGTTCCGTCATGCCTTTGACTGTCTCTACCGCACGCAGGCATTCATTCTTGCTCGCACCGTGCGATGACGGCGGGTAACATCAAGAAATAGCTTCAGTAATGCTGTGAGTATCGAGAGCAGGCTATAATAAGCATTTCCTCCAGGATCACTCTGATGAATCACTCTGTACAACAAACAGTAGCCGTCTTCGCGGATAACTTTCAGTTTCTTCTTCAAGATAGGCGCACTGAGTGCGAATATCCGGAGTCGTGGAACGAAGAAATGATGAACGGATTGTTCGTCGCCGGTACCAGAATCGTCGGAATCGGTACTGTGCGCGACATGGACGTCTACGTCGATATTGAAATCAACCAGAATCCCCTCGATGAGAAACAGAAAGAGGACATCCCCGATCTGACCGACTGGGACCATGCGGCGCAATGCACGCTGGACCTGCCGTCCGGACAGTTAATGATAGCGGGTCCTACCGCAGGACCGCACGACGCCACCGTGTTGGATGTTGCTCCGGGACATTACGGAGTACGGATATTTTGGGCTAATCTTGAAGACGTAGATGATGCCGGCTTCGAGGGTAGCGACCGGTATAAAGTCGAACTTTGGCCAAACACCGAGTTAGAAGCACTTGTTCTGAAACGTTGGCAATCACTCGTCTATTTCGATGCCGATTCGTTGGAAATGGATTAACCCACTGGTTCCCTTCAAGAACACGTCGTTGTTGCCTGATCCACTGCACCTGGTCCTTGCATAGCAGCAAGCACCTGGACAGTGTCACATTTGAGGGTATTCAAATGGAATATGACCTCATAGAATGTCCGATGCGAGAGAGACACCGGGCAATCATCGGGCACCTGCATTGATCATGGCTTAAATCTAACCCGAGAGCCCTGCACGGAAAATTGCAACTGAACATGAAATCTGCTGCAGTGTAATGTGAGAAGATCGAATGGTGTTAGCAAAGAAGGAATGAAATCTTTGATTATCACTTTTACGAGCGGTAGTCGACCGGCGAATAGCCCCTCTATTAGGGAAGCTACTAATTCGGCCTCTGGAACTCTCCTCAGCGGTCCTCTTTTGCGCAGGTTCGTTGCATTTCCAGACGGGGAGTGGCCAGTCCAGACCAAGTTGGCACCATGCTAGCGCCGGGCACCCTGTTCGATGATTGCTACACGATCATATCGTTTCTGGGAGAAGGTGGAGCCGGGTGCGTGTACAAGGCACGAGACTATGAGCTAAAACGCCTGGTTGCCTTGAAGCTGCTTAATGCAAGTATCGCCAGTGACAAAGAGTGGCGAACCAGATTCTTGAGAGAAGGCCGAGCGCTCAGCCGGCTATCGCATCCGAATATTTTGTCTGTCTATCGCTTGGGGTTTGCAGGTCGATCGCCCTATATTGCAATGGAATATCTGGAAGGAGATTCTTTGCGTCAGGTCCTGATGAGAGAGCAACGGCTACCATGGCAAAGAGCTGTGAACATTTGCTTGCAGCTCTGTGGTGCCATGAACTATGCACACGAGCAAGGGATAGTTCATCGAGATTTGAAGCCTGATAACATCATATTACTGCCACAATCCGATGACAATTTTATCGTCAAAGTTCTCGACTTCGGCCTGGCTCGGCTCTCCGACAATACCACGCAAAGCCGGACACTAACTGAAACCGGGGAGCTGATAGGAAGTGTGCACTACATGAGCCCGGAGCAGTGTCTTGGTAAGAAGGCCGATGCTCGCTCTGATATTTACTCTGTCGGGTGCATCCTTTATGAATGCCTCTCCGGTGAGCCACCCTACACAGCAACAAATCCAATCGGATTGATGAACAAACACGTATCAGCACCGGTGGTAAGTATTTCCAGCCTGCCACGGTTGCATGATGAATTACCGGCGGTCTTAGATGTTGTTTTGACCAATGCTCTGGCAAAACAACCCTCTGATCGATATCAGTCAATGGACGATCTTCGCCGAGATCTTTCGTTAATTGCCTGCGGGGCGGTTGACGACGAGATCCCCGTCATTGCGACCAACCGCTCTTCCTCACCGTTGGTTAAAAGCTTCGCTCGATGTGGTGTTATCGCTTTGATAATACTGGTCTTCACCAGCATCATTTATCTAAATACTGATGAAGGAATTGCTTTCATTCATATGTTGCAACTGCGAGGAATGAAACCGGAGCAAATTACCAGTTACACCTTACATCGAGCTGAAGAATTGCGTACCCAACGCCGGAATGGGGCGGCATTGCAACTGCTCAAACAGGTAGCCGATTGTGTTACGGATCCAATAGTTAGAGCAAGAGTGTTCATCGTGTTAGCAGAAGCAGAGGCTGCCCGGGGCGACGCCGGCTCTTGCCGTAAACATGCGGAAAGCGTCCTGATTCTGGTGGCACCGGAGCGTTCCCCCGACTCTGTATTAGAATCCTCCGGGCCACCACACGGAACTGAATTTCCGCAGCTGGCACTGAAGGCGGCAGAATGTCTTCAAAAGACTGGCGCGAACTATCTTTTCGAATACGAGCAGTTGTCGTCGGGGGAAGAATTCAAGCACGATGGCTCTGTTCGCGTCAGGCCTAAATCTGGTCCTATTGAACGGGCTATGTGCAATCTGATACATGAGTGTGACGGATCGCAGGAGCAACTGAAGCTGTGGCGCATCCTCAGGGAAATGGAGATTCCCGTGGTCGAACAGCTGCATGCTCCGTATGTTGAAGGCGCCTTCTGGAATACCCTGATTTATCAGATTCGTATGGATGATCCCTGTTATGAATCTTACTCAAGGAATGCCGCAAGATGCCTCGGTCAAGCCGGTCTTTATCTGGATCAAGCTGTGATCCTCAGCCGCGTTGCCGGGAACGTTCGAGGAGCAAAGAACCGCAGACATTATCTTCTGGCTGCTGCTGAAGCGTTGAGAAAAATCACGGATCTGAGCAAGTACCATTCTTTCAATAGCGGTAATGCAAAAGAACAATATGTCATATGCCTGGAATCTCTTATCCACCAGTGTAACATTCAGTCTGCAGAATCGTTGGGAGAGTCACTGGGAAAACACGCACTGTGTCTGCTAAAGAATGACTACAAGGCATTTGCTCCAGCACTCGATCAATATGCAATTGCTCTGGTCGGGCATGATAGAGGAAACTTTGCCGAGACAGAAGAGTTCTTGCTCAATGCCAGGGACAAACTAAGGCGAAGCAGAGATAATCACTCTGTTGGAATATATGAAGGCGCACTCGGGAATCTGTGCTATGGCACCGGACGCTTTGCTCAGTCCGCACAGTGGTATCTCAAGTCTATCGCTTCAATCAACTCGTCAAAATACATGGCTTCTGCAAAAATAGCTGATCTTCTCGAAAGACATGTTCAGCTTGCGAATTGCTACATCAACTTGGGGCGCATTGTTGAGTCTGATGCAGCTGCAAATAGCGAGCTGCAGCTCTTGCGGGTCAGGAGCACCGATCTCGATAAATCAAACTATGAAAGGTTTCTGCGCCTCCCCTATGAAGTGCTCATTCCAAACTCATTGTATCGCAGACAGTACGCCCGAACTAAGCAATTGCTCGTTGACTGTTCTGCTCTGGAAAGTAATCTGACTGATCAACGAAAATTCGCTATTAACGGTGAACTCAATTGCGTTGCAGCATTAACATGCATTGAAATGGGCGACAAGGAACAAGCGTCGTTGTACTTGAGAGCATTGACGGGCGACAACAGTGGTCAGACGTCCACCATTGCCACAATGCTCACAAGAGACTATTCTCGCGTGCGTTCGGTGCTTGAGCACGCTATACAAGCCCATATGTCGTTGCCTTTTTTGACGGGACTCAGTGACGAAGAGGCATTGCTGTCCATCAACTTCATATTGCAAGGCGACAAAGCCAGTGCCATCCGATGGTTCACTGAGGCAAAAAAAGACTTACCGCCCGATGAACCGACAAGTTACTGGTTCTCCTGTTGCGAAGCGAGTCTTGCTCTAACTAATGGAAAGCGCGGCCCCGCGTGCTCGCGGAAAGTCGACTTTCTGTGGGCCCTCACAGACTTAATACTTGCCGATGTAGCTGAAGCGACAGGAAACCACACTGATCGTCAATACTATCTTGAAATGGCGCGCAAAGAGTTTCGAGCAGCCTACCCGCCCCACCATCCCTTACAGACGTTTTCAGCAATAACTGCTCACGGCAACTAGATGATATGCCTCTCTCATCGTCACCACCTTCTATTCAGGCGTCTTTCAATGAATCAGGGTGGGGTGAGGGGCGGCACTGAATGACAGGGCTCTTCTCGAAGGGCAACCTCATTGAGGAGCAGTTGCACCAGCGGTTGTGATTTCATTGACTCGAAAAAGTGTTTGTTAATGGCACCTAACAGATAATTCTTCAGGTCGATACCTCCCAGCTTCTCAACCGCCGGGTCCTTGTCAAGTATCCTCTCGATGTCTTGCTTGAGCTGATCCAGGAACTCCTCCGCTGACACTCCGCGCGGTAGTATCAAGCCGCGAATACTTATGTCGGGACCTATCAGTACTTTCTTGTCGGTGGAGATCGTCAGTGCAATGTTCACTACGCCATCCTCTGCGAGCAATTGGCGATCGAGAACAGTCTGGTGATCGATGGGCCACGCCGTGTTGTTATCGATAAGAATAACTCCCGATTTCACTCTGCCGATCTTCTGGCCGCGATCACGAAACAGCTCGAGGATATCGCCGTTATCCATTACAAATGTATTCTCCGCGGCCACTCCGCAATCAGTAGCCAGCTCGCAATGTTTCACCAGCATTCGATATTCACCATGCACCGGCATAAAGAATTTCGGTTTACACAAGTTGATCATCAATTTTTGCTCTTCACGACAAGCATGACCTGACACATGAACACCGGCGTCACGTCCATAAATTACGTCGGCACCGCGAACAAACAACAAGTTGATTGTATTAGCAATGGAACGTTCATTTCCAGGAATGGGTGTGGCAGATACTATGACGGTATCACCGGGAACGATCTTAACTTGCTTGTGCTCGTTGCGGGCGATTCGAGTAAGAGCTGATAGTGGTTCACCCTGACTGCCGGTGGTCATGATCACGACTTTATCGTGAGGAAGCCTATTCATTTCATCGATTTTTACAAGCAATCCGTCGGGAAAATTCATGTAGCCTAATTCCCGTGCAATACCCGCAAGATTAAGCATAGACCGACCCAATATGGCGACCTTGCGTTCATACTTCATCGCGGCTTGCATTATCTGTCGCATACGATGAACGTTGCTTGCGAACGTTGTTACGATAATGCGTTTCTTCGCATTGGCAAAGACTTCATCTAACTTCTTCCAGACAGTTTTCTCGGAAGGGGTGTAACCGTCTCGTTCCGTGTTGGTGCTATCGCTCATCAACAGCAAAATGCCATCTTCTTCAGCGGCAGAGGTGAGGCTGGCTATGTCATACAGTTCTCCATCCACCGGAGTGAAATCGAATTTAAAATCACCCGTGTGGACAATGGTGCCAATCGGTGTCTTTATGATGAGGCTGAATGAGTCGGCAATTGAGTGCGTAGCGCGAATAAACGTAACTGTGAAACACCCCATGCGAGCCTGCTGGCGTGGGCGAACAGTGCGCATTGTGGTGCGTTCCTGCAATCCAACATCTTTTAGTTTCTCTTCCAGCAAGCCCAACGCCAGCGCAGGCCCGTAAATAACAGGAACATCAACGTCTCTCAACAGATAGGGGACACCGCCGATGTGATCTTCATGACCGTGGGTGATGGCCAGACCTCTTAATTTGCTCTGATGCTCTTTCAGGAAAGAAATGTCCGGCAAAACGATATCAACGCCCAGCATATCCTCCGACGGAAAGCCCAGCCCGGCGTCGACCAGTATCATGTCGTTGCCGTACATGAGTGCCATGGTGTTCTTGCCGATTTCGCCAAGTCCGCCCAGCGGTATTATTTTTAGACTGTTCGCCGCACCCGGTCCGGGGCTGCGAGATACCTTTTCACTTGTCACTCTTACGACTCCAAGATGTACTAAGAAGAAGCAGCCACTCTATGACCGCCTTGCTGTTTAACATCGCGCAGCAACTCATCCATCGCTTTTCTTTGCGATTCAGATAGAGGAACAAGCGGCAAACGCAAGTTGGATTTGCAAATACCGAGCTGCGACAGTGCATATTTTACGCAGGTCGGATTCGGGGCGGTAAATAGCCCTTTGAAAACAGGCAGCCATCGATAATGCAACATACGTGCATCATTGCATTTGCCTTCGAAAAACAGATCAATCATTCGTCTGATTTCAGAACCTGCAATATGGCTGGCGACGCTTACAACACCACATGCTCCCACAGAGAGAAGCGGAAGGGTAAGGTAATCATCACCGGAATACAACCGAAAGTTCGACGGGGCCAGCCGTGCAACATCCTGCGCCTGGTCAAGACTGCCTGTGGAGTCTTTCAGTGCACGAATATTAGGGCACTGCTCGGCTAACGCCAATGTGGTCTCCGGTGCAATATTGATTCCAGTGCGTCCGGGAATGTTGTACAGCATTAAAGGAAGCGCAGTGGTAGAGGCGATGGCGGAAAAATGAGCTTTCAATCCGTCTTGATTCGGTTTGTTGTAATAAGGTGCAACAGTTAGAAGTGCGTCTGCGCCGAGTGATTCGGCTTCTCTAGAAGCTTTTATCGACTTAGCCGTGTCATTAGAACCGGTTCCCATTATTACGGGGACACGTTTCTTCACTCTGGCCACCACGAACTTCAAGAGTTCCCGCTTCTCTTCGTCGTCCAAGACAGGGCTTTCGCCGGTGGTTCCAGATACCACGATAGCGGTTGTGCCATTAGACAGTAAGTGTTCGACGAGCCGTTCCACTGCTGCATAATCGATTTCTGAATTATCATCAAAGGGAGTAACCATGGCAGTTACCACTCTGCCGAATAACTCGTCGTCTGTGCCAATCACGTTTTTACCCTCTCTCCCGTTAATGCGAAAACTAGGCGGATACCGGGGTTTTCAGCAGATCATGTTCCAACATGTATTCTGCGATACGCACCGCATTCAGTGCAGCACCGATACGAAGATTGTCGGCCACAACCCACATGTGCAGTCCATTTGACGAGGAAGTGTCGTGACGAATTCTGCCTACGTAGACAGGATCTTCTCCTGCTGCTTCTATGGGAGTGGGATAGATGCCTTTCTCAGGATCATCCCAAACTTCGACAATTGGACTACTCGCTAACGCTTCGCGCGCTTGTTGCGGGCTTAATGGTCTTTCCAGCTCGACAAGAACAGCCTCGCTATGGCTAATGAGAATCGGCACTCGAACGGCAGTGCAAGTCACGGGCAAATTCGGCAAACCAAGAATCTTCTGAGTTTCCTGAACAACCTTCATTTCTTCTTTGGTGTATCCATTGGGAAGAAACTTGTCGATGTGTGGAATCAAATTGAACGCTATTTGACGCTGAAAAACCTGAGGCGGATAGTCCCCCCCGTTCATGAGAGCACGAGTCTGAGCTTCCAGTTCGTCCATCGCTTCTTTCCCTGCTCCGCTAACCGATTGATAGCTCGAGACTATTACTCGCGTAAGACCGGCCGCATCGTGTATGGGCTTGAGTGCTGCGACGAGTTGAGCGGTGGTGCAATTGGGATTAGCGACGATTCCTTTATGACTGTGAAGAGCTTCACCGTTAACCTCGGGCACCACTAGCGGTACATTTGGATCCATTCTGAAAGCATTTGAGTTATCGATTACGCAAGCTCCCTGTTTAACAGCCAGGGGAGCCAGGTGTTCACTTATTTCAGCACCGGCGGATGCCAACACCAGATCGATACCGGCAAAAGCTTGCTCAGAAGGTTCTTGCACAACATACGGTTTACCGTTGAAGGTGACAGTGGTGTCTTTGGACCGGGCACTAGCAAGAGGGCGGAACTCTTTGACAGGAAAATTCCGTTGCTCCAGGATTTTAATTAACTCTTGCCCGACTCTCCCCGTTGCTCCGAGTATGGCGACGTTGATCTCTTTGCCCGCTTTGACCATGTTCAACTCTCCAATCTCTCTAGTGTATTGACTTTGTAGGTTCAGGAACGGAAACGGAATGGTCGTTCCACCGCATGATTTTGTCGAGGCCCACCTGAAGTGATGAAAGATGCATCACCGCATTTAGTGCCAACCGGATTCCAGTTACGAAGCAATCCGTATTAAAGCTATCGTGTTTGATTGTCAAAAGCTCACCGGGAGAACCAAAGATAACTTCTTGATGCGAGATAAGGCCGGGCAATCGCAGAGAATGTACCCGCACTCCATTCTGTGCGGAAGCTCCGCGCGCACCGGGCAGCAACTCATGCTCATCTACTTCCTTGCGATTGAACAAAGTGCCGGTGGATGCAAGTTTTTTGACCGTGTGCATCGCCGTGCCTGAAGGAGCATCGAGTTTGCGCGTATGGTGCATTTCAATAATCTCGACGTTTTCAAAGAAATTGCCAGCTTGTCGCGCAAACTCCATCATGACCACTGCACCCAGGGAAAAGTTTGGAACAATAAGCGCGCCCAATTGTTTGCTTGCAGCAAGCTTACTTAGTTCCGCGGCGGCTTCATCACTAATTCCGGAGGTACCTATGACCGGACGCACTCCGTTTTGAATGGCGATTCTTGCATGTTCCACCGAACTGCTTGCGACTGTAAAATCGAGCAAGACATCCGCGTTATTCATGGCGGCGGCGACATTGTCTGACACAACCACGCTCATCAGCTCGTACTGTATTACCTCGCCCACGTCTTTTCCTATGTAGGAAGAACCAGGCCGTCCAATCGCTCCCGCAAGGTCGAAATCAGCATTATCGGCTATGATCCGACTACTGAGACGTCCCATGCGACCATTGATGCCGGCAAGAACTACACGAATCGGTTTTGTCATCAAAACAGTCCCTTTAGTCCCGACACGAAATGACGGGAAAGCGAACGAACTCAAATTTTTTCTGGCACTAGCAGTGTAGCGCATTCCGTGCTGTTTGGCACGCCGAAACGCCCTGCTGTAAAGGGGAATTCACCCTCAGCCTCAAGTCCGAGAGATCTCTGCAGATTCCGAAATGGCAGGCGCGGTGAATAACTCTTTGCAATCCTGTGCCCGGATTCCTTGTAAATTCGCTGGCAAACGCCGATGAAGACCGACTAGACAGGTGTTATCGCTGGGAGTTCTTTGAACAAAGCGAATTACATAAATTTTCATTCATTCGTAAACTCTGTGTACGTAAAACGCGGTAGCACTTTTCTTATTTTGTCTGCATCATGATGTAAATCACCGACTTAGAGGACTTCGTGTAAAAAGCCCGGGAATATTCATGACTGGAGTCATGCCATTCCGGGTGCCACTAGTCATCAAAAGGCACTGTTCCAGTGTTTGATCTAGACACCGGATGGGAGCCGTTGTAGTCTCATAGAGTTATTCCAGTTTTGTGTGATGTCTGCGCCTGTCGCATATGGAGACGTAATGGCTGTATCTTTGAGAAATCACCTGCTTGCAGCGATCATCCTTTCGGCATTCTTCTTTTGTGCACCCTCTCACTGTCAATATATTGCCACTAATCAAAAGAGCTCCGAAGGCGCTGGCAATTCTCAGAGCAACCAGCCTTCAGTGGCAAAGGCCATACCTCAAACATCGACTAAAATCTCATCTCAAACGACGGCAAATCAAAGCAACACCAAGCAAGCCGTCGGCACAGACCAAGGTAGCGACAGTACGGTAATTGCAGGCGTGAATACCGCAGGCACGGTAAGAGTAAACAATTTGGCCATGCTAGAAGCTCTGTTCAATATTGGAGCCAATGGCGCCGAGATTCTTTGCATTACCGCCGGAATAAGTTTGTTGCTGGTTGCCCTCTTTCGCAAGACCAACAAACTCAGTACGGCTGTTCTTGGTCTTATTCCAATCGCCATCGGTCTGGCGACTCCCAGTGCTGTCAATCGGGCAATTGAATTTCTCCGCGACGCCAACATGTTTAGTTAGTTCACGCGGACTTTTTCAGCGTGATGCGCGGATAATGGGTTGGACGCGTTCGCCCCGGATCCAATTTTACTAACCAGTTCACTATAAAATGTTCGGATAAGGCCATTGGTCGTTTTGACTTCACCTTGCGAAAACCGGACTGCACAAAAGTGTTCCACCATGCAAAAAGAATCGTTGTAACGGGCAATACAGGAGCGGGAAAAACCACACTCAGTAACATACTGGGAACGCATCTCGGTCTGACGGTGCATCATCTTGACGAAATTATCTGGCAGCCGGGCTGGCAGCGATTATCGCAAGCAGAAACAGTCGCTCGACTGACGCCGCTGCTTGCCGGCGAGCAATGGATTATAGATGGTGTCTCGTCACAATGTTTCGATGCAGCCGACACGATTGTCTTTCTCGATTTTTCACCATACTGCTGCGCGATGCGGGCAACAAAGCGCATATTGTCTGATAGATATCAACCGCCGAGCGGGTGTGGAAGAATTGGAGCACTATTACTGGTGCTTAAGCTAATGTGGATATTTCCTCGGCACACCAGACCAGTCATTTTGCGCTATCGCGACGATGAAACCTCGGACAAACAATTCATCTGGATTCGTGATTTCACAGATCAAGACAACCTTTTAGGTCTGCTCGACAGGATCAACGAGAAACCCGGCGAATCTGAGATCAGCCTGGATGATCTTGTGGTGCACAAGAATTAAGATTTTTTGACGAAACATAACCTGGCGCTCATTCAACGGTTAGTCCACTTGGTGACCGGGTTTAAGAAAAGAGGCACAGAGTACGATGGCAATAGTTGAACCAAGTCGTTTCTACCATCGTGGTTTCGCTGAATTAAGGTAGGTCCTATGAACCATGTCGATGTCGAAAACAGAGAAGCCATGACTTGCAAAGTCAATTTAGTCGAAGGTTCAAATCCGGAACAGTTAGTTGATCCCTCAGTAAACCCAATTTCGGTTCTAGATTCTCCGCAGGCGAATTCGGAAATTGTTCCATCTGCCACAGCAGTACCGACGGCAAGAAATAACACGAGAGTACCCCTGAGATGGTCGCTGATCACCAAAGTCATGATCCTGATTGCGATAACCCCTCTTTTGATAGGGCTTTACGTGAAGTATGTGAAAGACAGACCACTTCAAGACCACCAACGCGCTTTAGTCACCATCCCTCCACTGTTGACGTCAACCTTTACTACAACCGGTCAAGTAGAGCAGAGTGCTCAGAAGCATAGGGTAGCGGTGGCCAGAACCGCCATAAGTCCAGGCGATCGGTTTCTTTCAACTAATGTCCAACTGATCGAAGTTACCTCAGCACTACCACAATACGCGGTAGTGAACGACCAGGCTCTGTGGGGAAGGGCATCCGATTCCTGCATTGGCGCAAACCAAGTCATAGATGCAAGAGTCACCCGTGAGGAACCAAGAAATTTTATGAGTTTCTACGGGAGCGACTACTATCTCATTTCAAATCAAGATATAAATCCCGGAGACTCCCTGACGGCTAAGACAAATCGCATACCTGCGAAGGAT
>JAKFUT010000147.1 GCA_021732565.1 Candidatus Obscuribacterales bacterium | reverse complement strand
ATTTTGTGGAAGTTAACATGATGATCTCTCCGTTGTGTATGAATGCGCAGAGTGTTTGTCTGCGAACAACGGATAAACGAAAAAAACATGCCAAGGGTTCAATGGTTTTGCATATTTTAATCTTGAAGATTCAGCCACGCAGGTTCGACGCACCGTTTCGCTCGCCGCGCATGGTCCGCGCGCCCCATCTCCCCGCTGCGCACGCTGGTGCAGGCGCGGCGTCTTCTCGCCCGCAGCGCACGTCCGTGCTCGCGCCACATCTTCCCGCTCCTCTCATTCGATGCGGCCATCGGCACGCAAGACAGCTCCATAAATTCTCCAGAATCTCCCCATAAATAGTCCCCAAACTGTAAGTATTATCCACTTATCAAGAGAACGCAGCGCTGACAGCGAAGCCTTATCTGAATCGAATTTCTTACGGCGCGAAACGACCTTCACCGCTCCCTCAGCGTGGTGAAGGTCGACCCCTTTGGATAGAAATTTCTGAATCTCCGGTGGCACATTGGGAATTGGCCGCCACGAAGCACTTATCGTCGCGCAGGAGAAGGTCCGACCATAGACGCTCACCTTCTCGACGCAACGCCAGGATTTGTCCAACGGTATTGTTGTACAACCATGGTGGAAGATAGTGTTATCCATCCGCCTGGAGCGAGCGGTTGCGAAAAAACAAAACGCCAGACAAGCAGCTCGCGAGGTAGCTGTCACTCCTGCAAGAAACTCACTGAATGAAAGTAAGCGAGCGCTGCAGGATTCTCTGGTTCAGCAAGATTTTCATTCCGGGCTGCCGGGCTATGTAACCAATAAGACTCAGTTTGATGGCGCAGTGTTCGATGGTTCGATATGTCCGCAAACAGTCACAGTTCACTACCTGATACAAGACTTGCCTCCCACGGCCATACCTGCCTCCACTGGCCTCATCTCCATATTCTGGAGCGATTGACCACTTAACTCGTGACGGCCCACAGGTGATGTTGGCAAGTGCGAAAAAATATGCCGGGTGTGTGATGTTTTCTACTTGACCATATCGCCGGTGATGTTCTTTCACGAAAAAGATACCAATTATGGCGTCGTCAAGTGCGGCGCTTGCCAGATAGACCGACTTGCGACCTCAATGCATCTGATATGTCGGGCCTCAATAACCAGGACCGTCATGATGCTGATTGAACAGCACTATCAGTATCAAATTGCTGAAGAGTCGCACAAAGGCGGGAGCGAAGCAGGATATCAGCTATGGTGCGAGATGGACTTCAGATCTAGTCCTGCTTGACGCTGAAGTGATCGATCCCCATTCTGAGCAACGCCTCAATGGCTTTCAGCCGCTCAGCCTCGGGGACTGATGGACCGCCAGAATTTTCTGCTTCTGCTGCACCGGCTAGTCCCACTGGAACGTCCGCTGGTTTTGCAAACCAGTGATCCTGATTTTGCTGCCGGCTCTGCTGCCCTCTTGCCACAGCTTTCAATTTCGTCAGTGAATCGCGTCCGCTGCCAGGTTCATCGGGAACACCGTCATTCCTTGCTGCTCCGTTTAGAGCTTTGTTTGTGATCGCACCAGCCCTATTCGGCTGATTACGATCGCGTCTCTCATCGCAGTGGTAAATTTCGCGCATTGCTTCAGTAACAGCGTTTGGATTCTCAGCCTTGCGACCGCGATTCATGAATTTGAAAAACATTTCACTTGCCTCCGCGCGGAATGATCATAGTAAGGTTTGTTGCGCGAGAATGATGCAAGCAGCTGCCTCGTCCCCGGGTAAGGGATGAGAATCGGTGAAGGATCTCGGTTGTCCGAAAAGATCGGTAAATTGCATGTCCTATATGTACTCTAGCGTCTGCGCGATCAATCGCAATCCCCAAATTGATGAATATTGCATCGTCCGATTGGAGGATACGATCCAAAATTCAATCGAGTAGTCCGTTTCTTGGCAGCAATGCGTGTACGCCTGGTGACGCCCGGGAGAGTTGGTCCAAAGTTGCCGTTGTGTCCGCTCAAGAATAAAACGTGGAAAAGGCGCTATTGATTAGCGGATGCCGCGAAATGACGCGGATGGTCGATCTTGTTAATCGTTCGCTCAGCATGTAGTTATTCTCGTCCACAAGAAGCTCAAGCTCGAGTTCATTCAAGAGCAGCGCCTTCAACAGCAACGAGCAGGATTCAACCGATCGTACAACAATCATTCCGTTGAGCACACCTGTTTGTAGAATTACTTGCAGCGCAAGTGGATGTTGCTCGCGAAATACTTTCGCTCTTTTTTCGAAATTGGTAGCTACGGACACCAACATTTTAACGAAGTCTTCTCGCAAATCGTCCGGAAGAGGTTTCAATCGTCCCTGTGTCCGCACTTCATCCAGCCACGCGCGAAAGGGTGCTTTGGATGCTTCGTCCTTGATCCTTTCGTCTTCGCTGCCTAATGCAAAATCGGCCCAGTGGGTATGAGCGATTTCCGCCAAATCCTGCAGCGACAATCTATTCAATCGAATTTCCAGTGTCTTGCTGATCAAACCGGTATGATCCACTGTTTCGTCTATATCTGCATCTTCTGCAGTGCCTTCTCGTCGCACAAGATCGATCAGTTCGTCTCTGGTCTTTTTCGCAAGTGCCTCAGAATCGATTCCGGCGAAGTTCGCGAAGAGTCGAGGCACATAAACTATCACCGGTTTTCCCTGCCCTAATGCCACTGAAGCTTCGGAATCTTTGCCAAAGGAATCTTCTTTCTGGGCCATGTAAATGGTCAATGCTGCTCTTCTCAGCATCAAAGCTTCCACTAGCCCTTTCGCTACTCTATCCTGAATCCATGATTGAGTCGGGTTGAAGTAGCGAAGCTTGAGCCGGCGAATTTCCGGTTGGTCAAATAAGGATGTGACGAACTGATTTACAGACACAAAGTCAGCTTGTGTACGCATCGATGTTGCTACATAAACGTCTAAATGATCAGCGCTGAGGTACCGTGCCAGATTTCTGGCACCGCGCATTTGAGTGTCTTCCATCTCTTGCAAATCCTTTTCGTTGCGAGGAGCCAGTGAGGCGGCTTCTCGACGAAGTCTGTCAGAGTCGGTCAGGAACAATGGAGAGAAGACACCATGGGGCAGCGTGCTTTTAAACTTGCGCAAGAGCGAATCCATCGAACGCTTGCGTTTTTCCGAATATGCTCCCAGTGCTTGCTCCTTGCCCACCGCATCCACCGTGTTGGCCAGGTCGTTTAGAAAATTCGACACGGCTGAGCGCTCGTTGGATTCTTGTTTTATGTTGGCAGCGGCAATGTACCCGAGGTTTTGCAGCCTTGAATTCTCAATGACTTCGATACCGTCCCAATCAGCTCGTTCCCTGTATTCTTCGCCTGTTTGGCGCACGAGGACTGCCAGAGCCAGGGACAAATCAGTTGCAGAATTCAATTGTGTATAAGCGGTGTGAAAACTATTGAAAAGGCGAATAGCATCAAGTTGATATCTTTTCACCGCGTCAGAAAAAGTTTCCGGGGTCTTAAAAACATGGTTGCCAAAATAGTGCGCAAATAGCTGTCTGGAAACTAATGGGCGCACATCGTAGTGAACCAGAATTGAATTGAACCAATTGAGCGCTTGGTCTGAATTCAGCATGGTTGAGAACAGTCCTATGATCGAATCTCGCGCCACGGCGCGGCATGTATCATCAAGCTGGGTAAGGTCCATGGTTCTACCCGTCAGTTCGCTTAAAGCTTCTTCGAACAGGACAACTTGAGACCACTCTGCATCTACGAATATATCCCAGTAAGATGCAGGAACGCCGAGAGCCTGGCAAATCTTTCGCAGCGCTTCACCTGACGGAATGCGAATACCTTGTTCCAGGTGAGCGATGACTGAACGATTGTCGAGGTTGAGTTGTCGCGCCAGATCTTCTTGACTGATCGTCCGATGTTCACGTAGAGCCTTTACCAGTTTTCCAAGCTGAACCTTTCTATTGGACATCACTTTGCTTCCCGACTGCAAAATACCCGCTGTAAGCTTATCTCATCTCTTGCGGGCTCAGTGAACACGCCTGCATCATTGGTGCGCAACAGCAAGGAAAATGTGAAGCTTCCATCAGTCTTGTAAGTGGAAGCACAGTTGCCGGCACTGCCTATATACCATCGTCGCCAGCCATGTCTCGTCGTCGCTGAGGACTGAGCAGCAAGCCATACGGATGTTCTTGTGCAGAGACGATCTTTCTGTTCTTCCGATTTCAGGGATCTTCGGGATTGGTTACTATAGGGAATATATACATATGTCGCATAGTTTGATAGGCGGTTTACTCTCAACCAGTGCGGCCGTGTATCCAGTGCAGTCGTATAGGTTATGGTTTTCAGTCATTAGCGATCCTGAACCTGCCGCGCTTCTCCCAATACGACCACCGATTTATAAGAAACAGAAAGTTCACTGTAAGCTTGCAAGTTTGCTGACAGTTTCATGGGCCTTGCGTATATCTTTGATGATCACTTTTGATCGCTAATGGTTACCATGAAATTTTCTTTCAGCAGGAATAGCCTCATGGCGGCATCGCAAGACCGCACACCGACAGGATAAAGAGCGAACGCCATCGCACGGAGAGCCTTCATAAGATCTGTTAAATGGCAAGATCTGCTGATTGCGCCATACTTTGACATTTAATCGCTCTAAGATTCTGGTCTCCAGAAGAAGGCACCACCAGCATGACGTTTACGACAAAGACCAAGACACCCGCAAACGGCGACGGAGCGGTCAGCACACCAGCCCCAATCGCTTCCCGGTTCCACACAAGGGTTTCAAACCCCCAATCGAATACCGCTGGCACAGTCTCGGCCAGAGCACTGGTCATGCTTGAGTTCCAACGAACCTCCCTGGAGATGAGTCGACAGTTCCTTGAAACCCAGCAGAATGTGATGCTGGCGTATCTGAGGGGAACCGACTCATACGGTGACCATCAAGATGACGATATCATTCGGCTTGTGCCGAATTCCGAGCCCGGTAACGGGCACTCGTATTCTCAACCCCATCGGCTCTCCGCCGCTGAGCTGCAAACGCAATCGTCGCCGGCAGTTCCATCGCAGCTTGTGTCTTCGTTAACAAATTCGCGATCTGCCCCGGCGGAAGGCTCGCCATCGCAATCTGCATCAGCTCCACCTTTGCGGAATTCGGGGACTTCAACGGGAGCACATGCGACATCGTCACTCGGCTCGATTCCTCGCTCTACGAGACAATCAACCGCAGACTATCCGGCAGGAGCCCCACCGGGCACGCTCATCAATGCTGATCCTGGATTCATTTCGAACTCCAGTATGGGCACATCTAACTTGCAGCCAGTGCAGCATGAGGTCAGCGCATTGACTCCAAGAGTACTTGAACCGAAATCGGTTGCTGCCGTTGACATAGACTCCGAACAACTTATAGCTTCACTAATTGAAATCGTTAGCGAGCGCACCGGCTATCCACCGGAAATGCTTGAACCAGAGCTAGATCTGGAAGCAGACCTGGGTATCGATTCCATCAAACGAGTGGAGATACTCAACAGCTTTCGCAAGGTGTTGCCCGAGAGCAGACAAAAGTCTCTGGAGGGAGGGATCGAGCAACTGGCAAGCGTCAAGTCGCTTCAAGGCATCATGGATTGGATTCGTTGCGATCTCAGTAGTACAACATCCGCTGTCGAGTCTACCGCGGCTTTTTCCGTTGCGTATGAGTCAGTTCAATGAATGAATCTGACTGTAATTCCGCCCTCGCTCAAAGTGCCACGGCGATTGCAATCGTCGGCATGTCGTGCATATTTCCGGGAGCTCCCTCCGCTCCCCAATTTTGGGAAAATATTGTAAACGGTATCGATTCCACCCGCGAGCCGGGAGAAGAGGAGTGGAATGCGAATTACTTTCGAAACAAACCGAAGTCAACCTTCGGAAACATCTATTGTACCCGCGGCGGGTTTATCACTGAATATGCGGATTTTGATCCGCTGGAATTCGGCATTATGCCAAGCAGTGTCCGGGGGGCGGATCCGGATCAATTTTTGGTGCTGAGGGTCGCTGCGGAAGCGCTGGCAGACGCCGGGTATCATCACAAAACCTTCGATGGCGAACGCGCTGAGGTGATAATCGGGCGAACGATGGCTCCGGGCGTCGGCTCGCTCAACCTTATTCAGCATGGACAAACTGTCGATCAGGTGATCGAAATTATCAAGTCGGTATCGCCCGATTTGGAAATTGAAGAACTCGAAAGAATTGCCGCCCTTTTGAAAGAAGGACTGCAGCCTTGCAATGCCGATACAATTCCTGCTGTCATGCCCAACGTAATGGCCGGGCGAGTGGCCTGCAAACTCGGATTCCGCGGGCGTAATCTGGTGCTCGATGCTGCGTGCGCATCATCTCTGATTGCTGTTGAGACTGCAATGCAAAGCCTGATTTCCAGACAGTCTGATCTCGCCATCGCCGGTGGTGTTCATGTCAGCTCCAGCGCGGGATTCTCTCAAATGTTTTGTGGCGTCGGTGCTTTGTCGCAGTCTGGAATTATCCGCCCTTTCGATGACGCTGCGGATGGCACGCTGCTGGGCGAGGGTGTCGGGATGCTGGTACTGAAGAGACTGGCCGATGCGGAACAGCATGGAAACAGAATTTACGCAATCATTCGCGGCGTTGGTACATCCAGTGATGGTAGAACCGGCGGATTGTTGTCTCCCAGCGTAGAAGGTGAGATGCTGGCGATGCATCGCGCATATGAGATGGCAGGAGTTTCGCCTCGAACCGTTGAACTTCTTGAGGCTCACGGAACGGCGACCGGCGCCGGGGATATAGCCGAGATGAAGGCTGTTCACAACGTTTTTTCTGAGGACACAACGGATGAGTCGCAGACGCAGCCCGGTGTGCAAGAACCCTGGTGTGCCATTGGGTCAGTGAAGTCGATGATTGGTCACACACAGGCTGCCAGCGGTGTTGCAGGGCTGATCAAGACTGCCCTGGCCCTTCATCATAAGATCTTACCGCCTACTTTAAATGTGTCAAAAGCGAATTCCCGAGTCAATTGGAAAGATTCTCCGTGCTACATAATTAGCAAGGCGAAGCCGTGGCAGTCAAACAATTCTGAGGAACGTTCTAGTCCGCGCAGGGCGGCTGTTAGCGCTTTTGGTTTCGGTGGCGTCAATGCGCACGTTGTTCTTGAGGAATATGTGCCTTCTTCCAATGCAGCGCCGGAGAAGCTGAAGCCGGTGGTAATTTCAAGCGCCGGTCGCAGACCATCTGTTCGTTTGTCCCTTAAGTTTCCCTATTTGAGCGCACGAGCTCTCAAGGGAGTGCAGCTAAGAAGCAGGCGATCGTCCCCGCTCAAGGTGCCAGCTCTTCGCTGCGACTTGAGTGAGCAGGGTCCGGAATCGAACGGGCAAGGTATGATACTGAGTTCGTTCGTCCAATCGATGACATTGGCTCACCACAACATGTTGAGAACGCAAGAGAGTGTCATGCTGGCTTATCTGAAGGAAGACTCTTAGCTCGACTGACAGCGGGTTCACGAACGGTGCTCTTGCTGCTTGGCCGGTTGTCCTGTTAGGACTCATGCTGATCATCCTTTGCATACTCATCGCTAAGTCTAAAACCCAAAATTTCATTTGCTACCTTGAATGGTGACGTCATTTCCCTTCAGTTTGGACTGATTGGAGACCGGAGGTAACTCGATAGGGTTGGGCAAGTCTGTAGAACGTTGTTTGATTGGGTTGGTATTGTTGCAATATCTTCTCGGCGCGGCCGTCATTGACAATTTCCATTACGGCAACATCAAGAAAGTCCTTCAATTCGATCTCACTAGATTTGGTGGCAAGGCAATTTCCAAATATACGAATTGGCTTCTCGGCGTGAATCTGCCTCAAGCTGCCAGGGTTGTTGCTCAGAAACTCGGATACAACCATGGGTTCCGCGAAGGTAATATCAGCTTTGCCTGTTACTACATTCAACAGATTTTGAGAAAACGGACTCAATTCCGGCAAAGATACACGCTTGGCTTTGGGAAAATCAGTTTTAGCAATGATATCTTCCATAGCACCATCTATGGTTGCAATCTTGTAACTGGGAGAATTAACCGCATTCAGGTCGGCGTCAAAACTTTTGTCTTCGGGGCGTACCCAAGGCGTAATCGCACTGTAGAACACGGGTTCGCTGAAGGCTGCTGCTTTTGCGCGCGATGCATTGGCCCACAAGCCACCTGCAAATACATCAGATCTACCCGACTGCAACCCGGGAAAGATGCCTTCATAACCGACTTCCTCCACCCACTCTACTTGCAAATCAGCATTCTTTCCTATCTCTTCCATGAGGTCATGGAAAATACCGCTTAGCTTGCCTGTATTAGGATCCTTTCGAAAATATGATGAATAAACCAGGTAACTGCAACGAATTTTTCCGCTCCTGATGATTCTCTGCATGACCGATTCACGAAACTGATTATTAGCCGCAGTACACCCGGTCAGCGTAACTAACACCAATGAAATTGCGCTCAGTGAGATCAGGTGCGGCTTAAGTTTTTGCTTTATCATTCGGAATTGCGAAAAAAATCGAGCACAGTAAATCTGCTTGCTCGCGGATAATGACGGCTGTAGTATATCAGAGCAGCTATGCGGGAAGATCGTCCGTGAAACAACATACCGATCAAACAAAATATAGAACAAGTGGCACTTCTATCCAAGTGTTGCGACTCTATCGATTTGATTCAGCCGTGTGTTCGATGTGCACTGGCGGAACACTGGCTTCTTGTTCTGTTATTTGCCCGGAGCCTCTATTGATCGCTGCGATGATTTCATCGGTGAGACGATCTATCTGTAATCGGGAACCGGTCAATTCCGGTAGCTGCAATTTCTGAGTGCCCAGAGCCAAGGTTATGGATACTGTTACAAGATCACCACTTATGGTGTAGCCTCCCACGGCGGTTATGGCTGCCTTTGCGGTGTCGGCGTTACCAGTGCCATCAAGTTGAATCATACCCTGAAAGGGGGCGTCAGGAGACGCTGCATTGGTGTCTAATCGCTTTTTCAAAGAGTCCGACAGATTCAGCGGGTCATTGTGACTGCTCGCCAGGCGGAGTTCTTTCAGAACTACGGGGCATCTTCCGGCAGGAATAGCTGCTTTGTCCTCGCTGGTTAACCGTCCAATTTGAAACCCTGGCCGAGCAGCTGTGTTTAGAGGTCGGTGAGTCTCACCGGAGGAGTGCGCCAATCGGCTAACTTCCTCTTCTACGAAGTCGAATAATTTTTCAACATCCACATCCTGCTCTTCTCCGGGCTTATCACCGCGCATTCCTTTCAGAAAGGCATATGTGAATAACCCTTGACCGTATCGGCGAGATTCAGCGTTCGGGGTATTTGCGGCAGTGCGCATCAATATGCGCGCACCTGATATATCTGCCAGAGTGTTGATGGCACGAATTCGAGTTGTTCTTGCGGATGCCGAACGTGCCATGCCCGGAACATCTGCACTACCCTCCGCTGTATCCAGCACAATAACTTGCTTCAAAGCTGGTACATTGCGACTCCACAGCGCCAGCTCGTCTACTGTAATTGTGCTCGATTCCGGTAGTCCTGGTTCTGAGTCATCGCCAGCCGGTATATCATCAATTAGATAACAGACTCGGTCTTTCGGTTGCTCCGGTATTACGCTACGAGCCGCCAGATAAACCACTAGTATGTCGTTCGGTTTTGAATTTCGAGCCGAAGCAAAAAAACTTTCGATAGCTTTTCGAGTCTCGCCGGCAACATTCTTTTCTTGCCCGCAGAGCACCGTAAGATGAACCTTGTCGGCGCCGAATAGCCGGCTCCCTCCCAGCATTATGGACTTACCAATGTCCTGCGCATCATTTGCCGCTGTGTTGTGGTTCAAGTCCTGTGCCGGGGGCGTGATACCGAGTACGATGGCATATAGCTCTGGTGCCTTTTCATCCCGTCCGCCTGTCGGCGTCCAGTTGACAGAACAGGTGCGGCTAACCAGCAGATTATTCTTCTCAAATGCTCGAATCGAAATGACATTCTGCCCGCCCTCTATTCTGGGCTGTCTGGAGAGGTCTACAACGATCAGTTCTTCAGGGGCGTTAGGATTTGATCCACGGGGAACCAGTTCAGAGTCTAGCAATCTGCCATTGAGTTTCACTTCTACTCTTCCGATGCCGCCGCCGCGGTCCTTTACTTTCATTATCAAAATTGCGTCATCTTTTCCGGGGGGCTCGCAAGTAACTTCGGGACAAGGAGAGGCATCTGCTAAACCAAGGCTGCGGCGAGATATGGGCTCACCATTAAACCCCAACAATTTTGCAACCAGGCCTGGCTCATAATAACCATGCTCTAGCTGAGCAAGATCAACAATATCTTTGCCAAGGCGAAAATGCATTAGTTCCGCTCCACGGCTGGAGGCATCAAATGCACCATCTCTGGTGACAACGGCCCAGTCCGATGAATTGAGCGGAACCAGAGTAGCCAATTCCTTTGAATCCGTGGACCAGAATTTCACAGTGGCATCGGCACTGCCACTAATAATGAATTTGCCATCAGGACTGACGGCGATGGAATTAACCGCAGCGTTGTGCCCGCGTAGCTGCGTAACTTTATCGCTGGAAAGATCTCGTTTTTCGATTAACCCGTTTTTCAGCCCTGCGAAGAGCGTTTGGCAGTTTGCATCGATTGCCAGCGCTGTAGGCTCAGAAGGGAATGAAAAATTGTGGGTCTCTTCTCCGCTGGTAGCGTTCCACGTCTTTACGCAATAGGTTATTTCTGCTGGAGTTTCAGCATCACCTTTCTCGGAATTGGAAGTGCAGCTTGCAAGCAGCTCTCCGTTGGGGCTGAAGACGATCGATTTGATGTACTCGTCACGAAGCGGAATTGTGCACAGTTGCTTATCGCTGGCTCGATCTCGAACCACGATTCTATCAACTTTGTCGACGATAGCAAGCCTGTTGGTATCATGGCTGAATGCGAACAGATGTTTGTCCGATACTGCCGGTTTTGCTTGCAATTCCTTCCCCGTAGCGATTTCCCACGTCCTGACGATATTGTCGTACCCGGCACTCATCAGTGTCTTCGAATCCGGGCTGAATGAAAGGGCGCAAATTGCGCCGCTGTGTCCCGTTAGTGTAATGAGTTCACGCCCGCTGCTAAAATTTCGAATTTTGATAGAGCCGTCCGCGCATCCTACTGCAACCAGAGCCCCGTTATCGGCAAGCAAGACGCACGCGATCTCCTCCATAGAGCCTCCAACTGGAGGAATGGCTGTGCCATTTGCCAGATCCCAGAGATTTAACCGGCCTGTTTTGTCAGCAAATGCCAGTGCCCTGCCTGTTGCAGACAAAGAGAGGGAGAGAATGGGAGTGCTGTGACATGACAGTGTTTGAGTTTCTCGAGATTTGTCAATGTCGTAAATCTTCACCGTGTCGTTCCATGAAGTCGCCAGAGAGCGGCCATCCGCGCTAAACTGAGTCAACAAGTTGGATTCGGCACCTTGCTCACTTCGCAGCGCGTCGGACACAGCGGTTTTGTAAACCAGAACTCTATCTTCTTTTCCTGAGGCGGCATCGTACAGCCTGATTTTCTTGTGGTCCCAGACGGCCAGTTCCGGACCGTCCTGAATCAAGAGTGACTTGTTCGCACGTGCAATTGATTCTGCTTCGGTTGCAAGAATCGGGTGATCTAGCCAGTTAAGAGTATCAAAGCAAAGCAAGGAACCGTCGCTTCCCAGACAGTAGAAACTGCTTGCATCTGGAGCGTAGCAAACGGAGCGAACGGCTTCTCTTCGGGTCCTTATAGTTCGGATCTTGGTTCTATCGCTCAGCTGCCACAGCTGAATCATTCCGTCATTAGCGTCGAATTCTTCGCGGGCCGGCTTGTTACTCTCGTCTTTTACCGGGCGGAATTTTGTTGCAGATCCGGCAAGAACGAGGTTGGTTGAATCGGGACTAAAATCGATAGTTTTTACTATCATACCGTCAGCTTTGATCGACGCGATTAATTCGCCTGATTCGGAGTTCCACAACGTCACTTCGCTATCGTCGCGCAGACCAGCAATCTGATTGCCGTCGGGGCTATACTTCAGCAGTCTTGCCTTTGCAGCAATTGTTTGAATATTCGCGCCTGTGCCGGTGTCCCATAACTTTATCGAGCCGTCAAAACTCGCGCTGGCAAGTTTCTTGCAGTCAGGGCTGAAAGCCAACGAATAAATAAAGTCATCATGAGCATCTAATTTTCTCGGTTTGTATTTATTTGCGACATCTCTTAGCTCAATCGTTCCGTCAAGACCACCATTAGCAAGAATCTCTCCATTCGGACTGAAAACGAGCGAACTTACATGTTGACTGGTGCCAAGTGTCTTTGAAGGCATTGACTCACCGGCAGCAGGCTCCCATATTCTAATAGTGCTACCGTACGCGGTGGCGATCTTCTTCCCCATTTTGTCGAAAGCAATTGATCTGCTCAGTCCTTCTTCCCGGCGCGATGCCGATTCTGTCGGAATAGCATCGCTGTATCCTTTCAAAGCCTGGATGACTTTTCCTGATTTGGCTTCCCAGAGCAAAATTTTTCCATCGACTAACCCGGCTGCCACTATATTGTCCGGAGAGAATGTCGCACTGGCGTCTAGCGCTTTGTGTTTATATCGGGTAACCTCGCTTCCTGTTTCCACGTCGACAACGATGGTTTCATCATAGAGTGTCTTGAAGAGTTGTTTTCCATCAGTGCTAAATGCAACGTTTCGCACTCCGCGAACAGCTTTCCCCTGGATTGAACGCACTACTTTTCCGTCAGCGACGTTCCATATTGTTGTTCTCGCCTGACCGGTGCCTGCCAGGTATTTGCCATCCGGGCTGAAGACAACTGAGAGCGCTTCGTCGCTTGCCAATGTTTTTTCATGTTCTTCAACAAGAGGGCGTGCTTCACTGGCGGTGCTCATATCCCACAGCCTTACCGGACTTGTGCCACCACCACCGGTTGCAAGTAGTTTTGAGTCGGGACTGAACGCTATGCAACTCAGGCTGGAGTCAACCGGAATGTGCCTCACCTCTCGTCCAGCTGGCACCGCCCAAACTCTAATTTCATTTGCCTGCGGACCGCTAATTGCGGCCGCAACGAGCCAACCATCGGGACTGAAGGCTAAGGAGCGAACTTCGTCTCTGGTGTGCCAGGTGTTTATCTCGCATGCTGTCGCTATGTCCCACAGTTTTACACTCGGGGCAAAGCCTGCACCGCTGGTGGATACTGCAAGTATTTTGCCATCAACGCTCCATGCTAAGGATTTGATTGGGCTGTCGTGACCCTTATTGATGATCAGATCTACATTAGCGGCCAGAACCGGCACGGTTGTAATCCACAGGAGGGTGATTAGTAACCACCGCAACCGAAAAACCATACTCTTCTTAAACGGTCCGTGAGATTCTGTTTCCTTGCCTCCTGCGGGCATCGTCTCACTGTTTGCGCACGGCTCTTTGCCAAACATCGATCGCTTTGACACCATTTCTTGTGTTGGGGAACGCCTATTGTGGACTATTTTATGCGACACTAACGTAACCGAATTGGCAACTTTTTCATTCATCTGCAACATGGAGCACCTGTCTCAACGAGGGCTAAGCTGACGCTTAGCCTTCGGGTCCACGGTATCATTCGATTACGGCCATCATACCCGCTGAATTGGGGAATCTCGCGGAACCGTAATGGACCGTTATATACAAAATTTGTGACGCCTTCTTGAAATCGCAGACCAGGCGCTGACTTCTATATGCATCTTTTGCACTGTATAGATAAATAGGTGACGGAAATCAGCTGCACTTGAAACATCCCGCTCGATTTGTCGAGGGATTTTGTCGAGACATCTATCTCTTCGCAAATGATCCTTTCAGGTGTCGAGATGAAATCTCGGTCGCGAAAAAGACATCGGTCTTATTCCATTCCATCGCGCTGCGCGGGACTATCGCACGGGACACCTGCAAACAAGCGCTCGTTTATCGGCTGGGGCAATGAGCCCACCGACAATTGCATTTGACCGGCAGAGATACCTCGTTCTTCATTAAACATGTTGCGCACGCAAATCATCAGCGATTGTTTTCCATCCTTGCCGAAAGGTGAACGCGTTGTTCCGGTGACTGCCAGTGGAATGCGCAGGTGGTCCTTTCCCTGAAAGTCTACGGCAAACAATTTTGCCTGCGCTCCCCCCACCAGCCGAGAGAGGACATCCGGAAGGCAAACCCAGAGTATGTCTCCAGCGACGTAACCCGTTTCGATTCTGACATGAAGATCTACTTCATCTCCGGGCAAGAATGATCGCTGGGCTTTCCCTCCTTTTTCCAGGGCTACTCGTATTTGCATATCGGTGCAGAAGGTGCTCCAGTCTTCAACGACTGTCAAACATGCTTCAATCGCTACGACACCAGCCAAAACTTTTACACTAGATATGGTGCCGGCCCGTGCACGGGCCTCCGTAAGAGAGCACAGCGTACCATCGATCTCAACTCGGGCAGAATCGGCGGTTACTCCGGCACGCTGCAACTCGCTCATTAGGACTATTGCGGGAATTGAATCAACGGTGGAGTATAACCTCCCCTCCCCGTTAAAAGAATCAATGACTGATGAGGCTAACTCGAGTGCCTTCGGAATGTCGGTGGCTAGTCCTCCGCGAAGTAAGGTAGCTGAAGCATAGGCAAGTTCAGCACGTTGGCCCACCTTCGTACCCAAATGTGGATCGGGTTTGACTAGACTACCAGCAAAACTGGAGCCTTTTCTCTGCTTTCGAATGAGATTGAGAATGCTCGCTGCACCGTTGTTGCCAAATCGAATTGCGGCATAGGCATCTTCACATGAACTAATTTGGGTCGGAGGCCATTTCAAGCCGACAGCCTGACTCGCGTTTACGGCCATAGACCCCGCCAGCGCCAGAGCCGTGCGCATCTCTACGCTGAACAGTGAACGAGTCGTTTCTCCGACCATTGAAGAGAGGTAAAAGAGGTAACGTGCAACTTTGGGAGTATAGAAGGCATGTGGCGTGTTATCAGATTCCGGATACATCTTAAATCCTCGATCTCGCAGCCACATGGTTTGTTCTCTGGCTATTCCCGCGAGCACGGCTGCTTGGGCCATCTCTTTTTCTTCGTTGTTTTTTGACGTAAGATACAAAAGCGCGGCACAGAGTACCTTCGCCGCAGTCTGTTCGCAGCACGCATGAGCATAGTCTGCCGTTGCTCGAACAAGTGCGTTGAAGGAGGAATCGAGTCCGGGAAGCACCGCCAAGGATAGTATTTGCGGGTTATTCGCGCGAGATACGAATTGTCCGGCCTCGAGTAATCGTATCGGCTTCACAAGACGGTTTATTTTGCCTGGCTCGTTAACAAGGCTGCATCGCCGGTCTAGTTCGCTGCCGTCGGTATCTTCCAATATGGCTTCATAAATGCCGGGAGAAACTGCAAAGGTATACTTCGCTTCTCCACAAATGGTAACAGGATCTGATGCTGAGACAGAAACGACTCCGTCGAGTAGAGCAACTCGTTCACCATCTTTAAGCACCATAAGGCGAACAGCTTTTGTCTGGCTGCTGACGTGCACAGATCCAAACGTTGACTCACCTTCGCGAGCGAAGACAGGTACCATGAACTCAATGAACGGATCTTTCTCCGCCCGAAAGGTTGCCTGTGCCGAAGACCACTCGAGTTCTGCTGTGACGAATATCTCTATTACGTAATCTGCAATTACATCGGGCAATTTCAGTTTCAGTGCGGCTCGGCCGTCCGTCACCGGTATAAAACCGGCGAACAGGACCTCCGGATCGTCGAGTAGCGTGCTCCGGGGGCGGGCGCTAGCCGGAGTATTCTCTCCTATCGCGCCTTCCAGCTCGACGGGAGCTTTCAGGTCTCCCCATTTATTTTGTGATGTCCCGCCTGTTTGTCCCGGACCCAGCTTTCGAAATATCAGGTCAATATCCGCATCAGACAAAGATCGCAGCGCTAAAATTGTCTTTGCACCGGGGCTACGATCAGAAACAGCCAGGGTATTCAAGCGTGTTAGCAAAAGTTCGGCGGGCCAGTGAACTGCAAGCCTCTCGCTGGTAGTCTCAACGTAGGCCTTGAGACAAGCTGCCAGGCGAGCAACAGGTGTATCTGCACTTACGAGTCGTGCGTCTTTCACCAGTGCATAGATCAGTGGATCGGGCCGCCCCGACGGCTCGACGTCGATCGTGACATGGCCTCCAGCTTCGCATCGCTTCTCTACGTTGATTCGCGGGGGACCCGTCGACGGCTTGACGACCGATGTCCACCCCTCCCATGGACGACCGGATGAGACCGCTCCGATAGCGATTACACTGATTGGTCCGGTAACTTCGATATCGAGTACCTGGCCCGCCGTAACATCTTCGAACATTACTTCGCGATAGCCATGCCCCATTAATGAATCGAAGGGGCCCCATCCGTGCAGCGATTCTAGATCCTTGTCTGCAGCCATGTGTGCATAATCCCACCAACCCTCATTGATGGAGTGCTTTAACCATACCAGTGCTTCTTCGCGTCGATTGAGTCGCGCATGGCAGCATGCGATGTAGTAAGAATAATATGGATGCGGATAATTTGCAGCAGTGTGTAATTCAAGAAAAAGCTCTAACGCTTCGACGAGTTTGCCTTGTTTGAAGAGGTCGTCGGCACGCGTGTATTTCTCAGGGAATTCAGCAGATCTGATCTCGCTATCCTTCTTTCGTGTGCTTTCCAAACTCATTGCAGTCGGGTCGATCACTACCACTTGCAGTGTTTCAATGGGAGCATGAACTTGCAAACGAGCGCAATCGGTATCCACTCGATCTAGAGAAACCAGGGAGGTTAGCGATGATCCGTCTTCCAGATACAGCCCTCTCACTTCGCGACTTGTGGCGGAAGGCAACATTGAACCGATTGTTTGCGTGCCGAGTGGACAAAAAACGGTTAACGATCGCTCCGTTGTCCGACTGCCGGTAAGAGGTACACTCGCTGTTTTGGCAGAATCAGACAAGAGTTGGACCGATAGCGCATGTGGGCCGGCCCCCTTCAATTCGATTAAAAATGAACAGTGTCCGTCAAGGGCTTGGGCAATTACACTGTCCTGTCGATTGGCACCATCGAGCACATCAATGCGTACTTCGCCAGTGACCGGTTTTCCATATGTGTCTAAGGATAATTTGACGGACAGCCTACCGTCTTTTTCGGCAACACGATTAACCAGTGTGGCAACGAGCGGCACCAAGCGGTACTCCGCAACACTAAAATTACACTTGGCGTCCGTTTCGCCGGCGAAGGCTGCCTCATATTCACCCACAGGCAAGTTCTTCAATTTTAGTTGTGCCTCTCCATGCGGTCCAGATTGAACCTGATGACGAGAGAGGACCGCTCCATTGCCGCGGATTTCCACATTCAGTGGTACAACCGATGCAGTCGGACTGAGAACGAACAAATTAACCTGATCGCGATCCGCGCGATAAACGGATTTGTCGCAAGTAAGGCTTCTTAGAGTGATGTCCAGCGGTAGCGGCTTAATCTCTACCCCGGGCAGTTGAACAGGAGTTGGACCGAGTAACGGAACTATGTGAAACTTCCTTGGTCCTGAGTTACCAGGGTTGTCAAAAATCTCACTTGGCACGAATGCAAATGATTTGCCTATGATGATCTTGTCGCTGTTTGCTTGCGCGGCTTGGACATCAGTAACTGTGAGTTGGTTCATGTGCGTCTTGGATCAAACTTCTTCGGGGAGCCCAAAATATATTAGCGGTGCCAGAGTGACCCACTGATATCATTAATGGCAATTTGCGGAAGAAGATACCACCTTTGTTATCCAAGTGATAGGCTTCTGACGCGCATGGTCATTAAGTCGGTACCCGTTTTTGTGATCTCATTTTGAGATTTAATGGTGCTTCTCCCTCTCCGTCTCCAGAATTCCGAACGATGGTTTATCTAGAATCCTTGCGTATTCATTAGGTAAAACACCATAGCCTTGAGTCTTCGTGTTGGATTAACTAAATTAATTAAAGACTGATCGCGGCTGATAGTTTCGCTCTTGGTTCCGCAAAGGAGAGGTATATGACTGATTGGATAGATGAGCTTAGCCTTCATCTTTGGAATTCGTTAGAGGAGGGCGACAAGCGAGGCCAGGCGAGGGCAATTGGTAAGAAATGCGGAGCAAAATTCGAAAAGATTGAAGAATTCAAACGCGGAGATCAAAAGTGTTCCGTGGCTCTATTCTCAAAGGATAAAGCGATCTTCGGATTCATTCCTGGTGGAGTGGTGGAGCTGGGGTACAGAGACAATCAAAAGGTAGTTCTGCCGGATGAAGAATGCGAAAAATGGCTGGAGAGCCTGCTGGATAATGGTGCCATTGTGGAGGGAGAAAGCATAACCCACTATCTGAAGAGTGTGCTTACCGAACAACGGCGCGTCAATTTGCGCCCGTATTTGATTGAACTGGAACCGCGTTTCGCGGAGATTTACTACGACGAGGCAGAAGATGCCGACGATCTCACTTGCCACGAAATAATTGTGAAGGCTTTGGACGAACGAGGGTATTGCCTTGCGACTTCGGATCAATGGGAGTGGGCGTATTCAGGCGGTGCAGAAGACTTGTTTCCCTGGGGCAACCGCCCCTTGCGAGATCCGAAGCTTGAGAAAAATTTCGGGTCGGCAGCCCTTCAGGTTGCTGCTGAGCCAAACGCCTTCGGACTTCATCTCAATGTTGACCCATACAAATGTGAGTGTACGGAAGAAGAAATGATCATGCGAGCCGGCGACGGTGGCACTCGAGTTTGCGGCGCCATGTATGACACGTTCATTACTCAAGCCTCGTCCTATTTTGAAGACATTTCAGAAACGGATGCAATCGCCGAATACTACGAAACAGCACTGGTGCGGAGGGTAATTTCGCTCTGAGGATTATCTGACACTCTCGGGCCGAATAAATACAAACACGGGAGTTCGCATTCTCCTTTGCACCACGCAATTGAATGCACATATGGCTCTGGCTACTCGCCGGCAAACGGGTCATAGGTGGCGTGCGGAATCGGTCGTGGCTCCTGTATCTGAATGGGAATCACAGTGGGGTAATATGGGCGGGCCGGGGCGAAGAATTCATGCGTTTCCTGAACCACCGCCTCAGCATCTCTTGTTCGCCCGAGCTGTTTCAGAACATCGCCATACGCTCTAGAAATTATGAAAACATCTTGTCCTGAAGAGGACGACAATGTAGTTCTTGCAGTGTCGAATGCTTTCTTGTACCAGATGCACGCCTGAGATAGTTTAGCCTTTCTCTTAAGGCAATCGGCGAGCTCCCACTGATGTGTGAATTGCTGCTGGTCTTCGCCTACGCTGTTTAGAGCGTCCTTTAACAACTTTTCTGCTTTGTCGAATTGTCCCTGTTTAGTCCACATGCCAGCAAGCAAGGGTGCGAACAAAAAATCATCATCCAAGCCCACAGCTTTGTTTCGAGAAACTTGCCGTTCCAGCGGCGCCTTAAAGCGGCTGATGATATCAGGCGTAATTGTCGAATACAGATTCGTTCCCGACTCACGGGCTCCGCACACCCTTGCAGCAATAATGCTGAGATGTTCAATTGCTGTACTCGCTTCGAATTTCAAACCTTCCTTGTCAAATATCGCCAGTGCTTTTTTGTACTCAGACTCTGCCTTTACGTTATTCAAATCAAAGTCGAAAGTTTCGGCGCGGCGCATGTGAAGATCACCCAGGACTGCGCTTGGTTGATGCAACGCCTCAGCCTTCAAGATGGCGTCTTGCCAAAGTTCCCCTGCTCTCTCGGCTTCAGGAGGAAGTGTACCTATTATGTTAACCCCTTGAATTACCGTAGCATCACCCTGCGGGTCGATTGTACCTCTGGACGAACCCTCAAGAACGGGGCCAGTGGTGGTTCCAATTTGCGCTATTTGGTTAATCGACGGAAAGGTCCGAGGTCCTTGAGACCCTCCCGTGATGAGGAATGAAGCCTCCTCGGCCGCAGCAATGGATGTTCGCAGTTCCGTTAGTTTTCCGTTGTACTGAGTCACCATTTGCATCATGACCAAAGCGCTCACGGTGATTGCGAAGCACACTATCAGGCAATCGGCAAAACAAACCATTACTTTGGCTAGCTGATTGCGACTGAGAATCTTTGAAGCGGCGACGCTGGGCAACGCGTTCATAATCGCGTCTAGTTCATTACTCAATTCATTGAATGTTTGAAATCTATTACAGGGATTTTTCTCCAAACACCGTAATACTACTTCTTCTAATTTCTTGTCTCGCTTACGTTCTGTTCGAAATAGTGCTCGAGGTTTTTCGCTCAAGTGCTTCTGAATTACGTCGATTTCGTTATCGGCTTCAAAGGGGCGACGCCCGGAAAGCGATTCGAACAGCAGGCATCCCACTGAATAAATGGCCGCTCTCTCGTCTACTTCGATTCCTGCACAGCGCTCCGGGCTGGCATATCCCACCCTTGCTCCGGAAGGAGGTAGCCCGTCTACCTCGTAATGTGCTTCCACATTCAATCCAATATTTAGCAATTTGACGCTTTCAACACCGCTTTCATCACGAGTAATGAAAATATTTTGGCTGGACAAATCGCCTACCGTATCTTTTGTCCAGCTGATATAACCCAACGCGTCACAAATCTGAATGAACAGTCGTAACGCTCGTTCCCGACTAAGACGTTTCTCTCTTCCTAAAATATCTTCCAGACTGCGACCTTGCAGTTCTTCGGTTACAACGAAAGGCTTACCTGAATCGGAGAATCCATAGTCATATACTCTTGCTAGAGCGGCGTGAGTCCATGTAGATGCAGTCTCAGCTGCTCGTTGAAAATTATCAATGGCATGTTTTTCCGTGATACCGGAGGTGAAGACTTTCATTGCCAGCCTGTCATTGCTTCCAGGGCGCCGTGCCCGGTAGACTATTCCCTGCGCATCACGATGGACAACCGCGCCAAGTTCATAAGCCACTGCATCGCTGCCCGTTTTGCTTGATATCTGTTTGGCAATTCCGTCTGTGCCTCCCGGTTCGCTGGAAGCAGCAGTTGTTTTCGTCGAAGAGTGAGCCGTTTGTGTCGGGGAATTCGCCGAGTGTGCTAGCTTAACTAAAAGTGGTATCGCAGTTGCCTGTTCCTCGTCTTTTTTCGGCGGGATTTGGCTTATCGCCTCTGCACCCTGACCCGATTTCAGCGGCAGGGTCACGTTCTGCGTTGAGCTATCGGTCTCAATGGTTGGCGTTTCGCGGACACTATCCGTCGTCACTTCGTCTTTGGCGGCAGAAAGGGTGACAATGCCGGTGGAGTCCACTCCTGTGATGTCGCCATCATCAATGGAACCGTTCTCGGCTGTCGGGTCCGAATCGCCGCCGCCCACTGTTAGCTTCAAATGGGAGTTCTTGTTCTTTGTGCTCTGAAATACCATGCTCCACCTGTTTGTCCTGTCACAGCAATGTAGCTAAAAAGTGTGACAACGTGATGAAATGCCCGGCGAAATAGTGAAACCTGACTACTCAGGCTCTCTATCCATAAATGATCATGCGAAGATTTGGTGCACCTATGTTCGACAGTGTCCCTGGCGTCCCGACTTCAGGGATCCCGGGAGACTACTGAATGGAAACTCTTCATACATGCTTGCATGGCAAGGTGTTGCACTCTCATTAGCAGAATGCTCCGGTGCAATTTGTACTCGGGCTATCGGCGCCGAGAACGCTGACAGCAGTAATCCCAACGAGGTGCTTGCGTTGCTCTCGGGCAAGAAATCGAATCCTCAGTCGCCCCAAGATCTGTCCACAGCTGAGTTGGAGAAGGTCTTCATGGAGCGGTCCAACTATCCAATGACGGCAGGATTGCATGGTGAAGGACCAACACAGCCTTCCTCTGCGATATCGCCAACGCACATCAACGTTGCAGGGAATCAGAAACTGAATACTTCCACCTGACAGCATGTCTCGCCGGGCACGCGGGAATTGAAAGCTCGAACAGTTTCCTTCCCTCCCAGATCCGGTGCGACTAAATTTGCGGCCCTGGAACCATAGACGGATCCTAAAATCAATGCAGTACAGACCATGACGGGTATCGGAAATAGTACGGTCATCGAGGATATCGTTTTTTGTACGCGTGGACTCATAGTCCCGGAGCTGCCAGCGCCAAACATTTGCATGCCAAATGAATCTAATGTAGATGCAAACCCGGCCAATCCATACATCGTGGCCAGCCCGTAAAATAAAAGACTGATAGACCAACTGAGACCGCCGTTGGGTGTCGCCACATAGAAACCGTTCACATCGGTCCAATTAGCTGCCGGGAGGAAAGCGGTGCATTCCAGTGAAGAAGGCAAACTCGCACATGCAAAACTAGCCAGCAGGAAGTAACTGGTTCGGTAAATCTTGGGGCTTCTCCGACCATTTTGCAGTGATTTTATCGGTGCAATGTCGTAAGGCATGTTTGTCCTTGTGTAATAATCGCTCTAGCGGCAATTCAGTTGCAGTAATCATTCAAAGTTCGATTTCATCGTTGTAGCATATGGAAACTGACCAAGTCCTGGCAGCTTATTTGAGGAGTGACATTTTGCTAGCCAGGGACGCGCGAATAATTGGGCTGCGTTGTTGAGCGATCGTCAATCGTTATGGGATGCCGGAGGAATTTTATGGAACGATATGCTTGGAGGTAATGCCGGTGCCATAGTGCAAGTCCTATCCCTCTATTGCGCACATTTTCGCAATCCATGATACCAATGCAGCCTGGCAGCAAAGTCCACAGAGAAACTAAGAAATCGGGGAGTAACCACTTCGTATCTCGGCTGGACGTGACTTGTGGACTGGTATGGAAAATTGGGTTACAAGATCTGGCGCGAGTACAAAATGGGATGGAAGGATCTCCTGCACGATGAAGGAGGCTGAGCTCACTCGTTTCTTTGTCAGCCTCCTTCAAAGAGAATACTATTTGCAGCCTTCTACCAACGCTGATCCGCCGGGTCTCCGTCTGGATCATCACTTGCAGGTCTTACATTTCCTCTTTGTGGTCCGGGACCCGAGAACTCGGCCGGATCGCCATAGGGATCTCTATCTGCAGGTAATATGTTCATGTCTCTCGACTCCATACCTGCGGGATCTCCAAAACGATCTTCACTGGCGGGCATCACATTTCGATCACCGGGACCGGGCATGTCTGAATCACCGGGATCACCGAATGGATCCTGGTTCGCAGGGCGAACTTCGGGAAGCCCGCGGTTTGTTGCGTATTGATTAAACAAACTGCCAATTGTATTGAGGAGCCCACCACCTTGATCACCTTGCTGATAAGGAGTAGAGGGAGCATTACAGATTGACTTTTGCACTTGTCCCAATAACTGGCTTAGTCCAGTTGGAGAATCGGCTTGCAGTCCGGTCCTCACTTCCATTGGCGCCTGCTCAAACTGGTTGCGAATGGAACCGACCAGATTGTCGGGATCATTCCCCGGGCGATGGGGCGTCTTTGGATCATCATAAATTGCTTGTGTCACCCTGTTCATCAAAGCGAGCCAATCCATTGAGCACCTCCTTTAGAACCACTCTTTGTTGCCGACTTGAGATAGTTCGCGCCCTGAGCTTCGGCCGTTATATCCTTTGAAGCTGTCCGCGTTGTACGCTTGCGCTTCAGATTCCGGTACGGTCAATCCAGATGTTGGAGGATTGACCCAGTGAACGGCTCCGCCCGGTTCGCGATAATAAACTTTTCCGTTTTTCGACAGATAATATTGTGGAACCGCCTGTCCCATCTGTCGCTGATCCTGATTCTTTTTCAACATGTAGTACAGAGCCGCTGCCCCGAGCAATACGGCTACTTTGCGACCAGTGGACAATCCCTTTGCTCGGGGCTGATTCACGCCCTGATCCGGTTGCGTTGAAACATCTCGATTCTGGTTGCCACTGCATGCGCTAAGAATTGGTGTGGACAATGCTGCGACCAAAATGAGACCGAGAATTCGCTGTGTCGTGCTGTTCACCATAGTGACATCTCCTGTTTCACCCTGGAGAAAGACACTGTGGAGCACGCGGTTCGTTCCCACTGAACAGCAATGCAGCATGCAGAGTTAACAGAACACTGGTGAGCACAAGATTATTAGATTGGTCCAACTGACCGGAGCAATCACGACCACTTCCGTACCCTAATGGATTGCTTCTGCTAGCCACGTTGGTTGCGACCAGGTTTCAAATGGTGGGAGCAACACCACTTATTCAACAATTCAGATGAGGCGAATATTAACGCCCGTTTCTATCTGTCTGGCTCCAATTGGTTCAAAATATGTAATTAAGAATCAGTTTCGAAGGAGAAACACTGTGACCAACTTAAAGGGTGGTATCACTTTTGAGGCACAACCGACAGAAGATAATGGTGCTCGCACGCTACCAACTCTTAATGGTCGACCTTTCGTGCATGGAGCTCCATTTGTTGCAGATTTTGGCTCGCCGCATACTGAGTCTCTTCTGGTGGATATGTCTAACTTGCGTAAGAAACGCCTGGCAAAGGTCCAGCAGGAAATGGTGAGGAGAGATATTGCGGGATTAGTACTTCTAAATCCTGCCAATATTCGCTACGCCACCGGTCTGGCTGTGATGACAGCATGGACCTCTGTTAACCTGGCCCGATATGTCTTCGTTCCCGCAGCAGGGGAGCCGACCATTTTTGAGTACGGGAAAGCATTGTTCCGTGCGAGCGCTTTGTGGGCCGATTCTCGCATCGCTCGAACCTGGCAGTACCGGTTTTCTCAGCGTGAAGTTCACACTCGTGCTGAGCAATGGGCTTCTGAGATAACAGCATTGTTGCGCGCTGAAAGCGGTATGCTGGCCGAACGAAAGCTGGGCATTGACGTTATGGATTTTTACGGCTTCGAAGCGTTGAAGGAACAAGGTATAACTGTTTGCGATGCGGACGAGACGATGCAAGCTGCTCGCGTGTTGAAGGAAGTTGAAGAGATTGAGTTGATCAAGCAATCGCTAGTGGTGGCAGAGTCAGCTTTGTATGATCTGGAGGTTGCTATTCGACCAGGCGTTTCCGAAAACGAGTTGCTTGGTGTGTTCTACAATAAGATGCTGGCTCTTGGCGGGGAACATTGCAGCACCCGGCTTCTTTGCTCTGGCGAAAAGACGAATCCCTGGTTTTACGAAGCCGGCACCAGGCGCGTTCGGCCGGGAGATCTGGTGGCGATCGACACCGACATGGTGGGACCGGAAGGTTATCTGTGCGACATTTCTCGTACGTTCATTTGTGGCGATAAAGCCAATTCCTATCAGCGCGAGGCTTACAGAGTTGCTACTGAATTCATTCAAGGGACATTTGAGTTGTGCCGCCCGGGTGCTAGTTTGAGGGATATTTGCCTCAACTCGCCGGACTATCCTGATGAGTATAAGAAACTATGCTATTCGTGCATGATCCATGGAATAGGGATGGATGATGAACCTCCATTTCTGCCCTATCCGCATGCCATCAAAAAGGTTGGCGAATCAGTAATTCCCGATGAAGAATTGAAACCAAATACAGTGCTAAGCATCGAGTTCTATGCCGGAAAGGAAGGTTATCCTGACGGCGTGAAACTGGAAGATCAGGTACTTGTCACAGAGACCGGTCCCGTGTGGTTGTCGCGTTACCCGCATACCAATGCTCTCTGTTAGAGTTTGAGGATAAGCTAGCGACAACTGACTGAACTTTGTTGTACCGGTTTAACTCGTAACCATAGTGTAATGAAAGTCTTCAAAACATGCTATGGCTAAAGTGCGAATTGGCCTACTTACGAAGCTCCATCGCCACAATTTCGGGTATGTCGAGCCTCCGACTTGCGTGTGGCATCCCGATTCGAGTCGAGCGATTTCTCGAATGCAAGCGCAAGCTTATCCTTGCCGTTGTTATTGTGACTGCGCCGCCAAACCTTGCGCGGCGGACAAAAAAGAACCTGCGCCAACACTTTCGTTTTGGCGCAGGGGATTCCAGTTGGGCGGATTCTTTTTTGTTGAACACCAATTGCAAGGATTGGGATGTTCTGAATTGACAGACACCAAGTGAATTGATTTTGTTCCACTGCAAACCGTGTAGAGTTTTTGGTCAGTTTCAGCTCCGCTCGTTCGGTTCAGTAAGCGTTCATACCATGCGTGTCTCCATTGTTAAGTCTAATGAAAGACATCTAAGCATTAACCGTGTCCCCGGTGTAGAATGTTTGGACACTAACAATCTCGGGGTTCTGCAGTGAGTCAGTCTCTTGAGCTAGCTCGTCTGCTCGATGAAGCCGAGGAGGGCAACGAACAGTCCTGCCTCAGTCTGGCTACGGCGTGGTGGCAAGGGGCAGATGAACTGACTCAAAATGAGTTTCTCGCCAATATTTACCTGAACCGTTACTACCTGGTCAAATGTAAGCGTATCAAGTTAATTGGCACCGATGCTCCGCCTGTAGCGGCAATTCAACAGATGCTCCAAACACATTTTGAGGCCGGACGCAGTGGCGATTGCGTTATTCCACATGCCTATTGCTCCAATTGCGAAATGGCAGACGAACCGGCTGTCTGTATTTTCACTGGTACTTCTTCTTGCGGCACGGCTGAGAATTTGTTGGGATACGCTATTCGGTGTGCCGAAAATGTTTGCAAAAATTGTTTGCCTCAGTGCACCGATTGTGGTGGCAACATAACGACAGCGGTTGCTGATTTCTTTACGCCCGGTTTTCATGAGAGTGATTATTTGGTAGTACGGATTCTGTTCGATGACGCTAACCGAGATGCCACCGAATTCGGTGTGTTATGGTGGAGCCAGACTGAAGGATTCAATTGTTTTCCAGACGAAATTCCAGACGAGAACGAGAAATGTCTCCTTACTTTGGAACGAGCCGCAAGATTAATGGCTGCGGGCCTGACTAAACCTGCAGTGATTCTTATTCGCAATGCATTCAGACGTTTTCCTGATGACCCCGCAATGGTACACTCGGTGAGCTTATTAGCCGACGCCCGTCAAACCGAGTTGGCAGAGGAGATTGTTCGCGCACACATCAAACGGTTTCCTGCCGATGCTTTAGGGCACTTGTATCTGGCGGAGGTCCTTCTACGCGGAAAGTCCTTTGAGAAGGGCAAGGTCAATACTTCCGTGGTCGATGCTGCGATGCATCGAATTAAAGAAGCCCTCAGGCTTCGTCCGCTCTGGCGCGAAGCTTTGTTATTGCAGTGCATACTTCAGTCTCTTAGTTCAACACCGGTTGATGTTGTCGTAACGTCATACCGCAAGCTGCTCAGGTTGTATCCCGAGTATGGTCCGGCTCATTTTGATTTTGCGCTTTACTGTCGGCAGATAATGCCTGAACTTTCGCAGCATCACTTTACCATTGCGCAATCCCTTATCCCTTCCTCATTGTTTGAAGCGGCAACATCGGCACAACCAGCCACAATCTGATTTTGAAGAATGCTGCACTTGCTCATTTGTTACTTTGGAATTCGGTTGCCAAAGCAAGCGCCACCGCTGTGTCGTGTGCCGTAGCCAAAATTTGCAATGGACGAAAACACAGTCTTAAGAAAGCCTTTGATTTCTGTAAGAGTATTTCATCCTCAGAAGTTGGCTCAGCACGGGAATGCGCACTCTTCTCTTCATATGCGGGTGTTGTATATTGGCGACGTAGCAAAGCTCAGGTGGATAGTTATGAATCAAGCCGTTAATAATGCCAGTAAGGAATCAGCGACCACCCCGAAGACGGATCTTGTGAATCGTCAGTATCGCCTAAAGACTCGTCCCGCCGAGAGAATCAACGCCGACACGTTTGAAAGAGTAGAAGAGCGTGTTCCAGAACTCAAAGACGGGCAAGCTCTTGTTCGCACGATCTTTCTCTCGCTTGATCCAACTAATCGCATATGGGTCACCGACGTGGAACAGTACATGCCCCCCGTCCAAATTGGTGAAGTGATGCGCGGTATCGGCATTGGTCAAGTCGTTGCGTCAAAGAATCCAAAATATACCGCCGGTCAACTCGTGAGTGGCGCTGTTGGTTGGCAAGATTACAACGTAATTGACGGCACTGAATCGTGGCCGTTTTCCCCGCTGCCATCAAATTTACCGGTTCCGGCCGAAGATCTGGCAGGTGCTGCAGGATTTACAGGACTCACGGCATATTTTGGTGTGTTTGATATTGCTCGTGCAAGTGAAGGAAAAACAATGGTTGTTTCGGCGGCAGCTGGAGCGGTGGGAAGTATAGCCGGGCAGCTCGGAAAGATTGCCGGATGCAGAGTGGTGGGAATTGCCGGAACGGACGAAAAATGTGCATGGTTAACTAACGAGCTCGGCTTTGATGCGGCCGTTAACTACAAGGCGGCCGATTGGAAGGAGCAACTCACCAAAGCAACACCTGATGGCATTGATATCAATTTTGAAAACGTTGGTGGAGAAATTATGGAGTTTGTATTCTCCCGATTAAATCTTCGGGCTTCAGTTGCGCTGTGCGGCTTAATCTCTTCATACAATGAGAGTAGTGACGAACGTACCAAGGTAAGCCTGTCCAAGGTACTAATGAAGCGCATCCGAATTGAAGGATTCATAATCACTGACTTTGCTGATAAGTTTCCCGAAGCGTCGGTGAAATTAATTACCTGGCTCGCACAGGGTAAAATCAAGAGTCGCTCGACCATCGTCGACGGGCTGGAGAACGCACCAGAAGCTGTGAATCAACTCTTTGACGGTAGCAATGTGGGCAAGTTGCTTGTTCGCGTGGGCGAACTCTCAAAATAATCAAATTGAAATCTCAGAGACGCTTTCGAGCCTGCGGTTGACCATGAGATTTCGTGGTTCAGCGCCGATCGAGGGCGTCTCTTTGTCTCTTTCGCTTGCCTTATTTAAGTTTTGCCGGGTCCACCAGTGATTCTATATTCGACGAAAAAATCGCCCAACTTTTCGCTTCGGCGCCTCGACCTTTAGCGCTCAAGTAAGCAATCCATAGAGCGATGCTCGCTGATGCAGCGTTCTGGTCGGACCTCGTCATATCCCACGCTCCAGAGTCGATGCCTCCGGCACCGTGCCCACCATCTAAATACTTCCAGTGACCGCGACATTTACCAGTAGCACTATCAAACGTTGCTACCCAGGTACCATGTCTGTTTTGAGGTTCGAAAAATTTGAGGTTGAAGGCGGTTCCATCAAAATCACCGACAATCGAAGTCGGATCCTCAGGATTGAACACTCCTTCTACTCTAACTATTCCGCTTGCGGAGACACTAACAATTTTAAAGTCGACGAATCCATAGTTTGTTGACCAGCGTCCCGCAATGTTGGACATTCCAGTAGGAAGAATTTTTTCACCCGGAGGAAACGAAGATTGCGGTGCAAGGGTCGCAGCATATCCTGAGGACTGAGGAAGGTGCCACCCTCCTGGATCAACTGACGGATCATAAGTGCTGACACACAGATCAGCGCGTAGCCTCGACGAAAGCCAGGAGCGTGCTATTGGCAAAGCCTGCTTAAACTCCCGTTCAGCTGCGGAAAAATTACCTACCTTTTGAAAGCACTCCGCGAGTTTTGCGCGAATCAGACAACTTTCTGGAGGCTTGATGAGCTCTCTCAACTTGAAGGCGAGTTCTATGCGAGCGGCGGGGTCCTTCATGAATCGCAAAAGGTATATCTGACCCAACAGGTGTCTTCGATACTCTTCAGGAAACCCGACGCCGGGTGACGACAGTGATGCTTCCAGGTTTGATTGGGCAAATCGCAGAGAGTCCACATCACCGGACGCTATTGCGTATTCACCATAGAAAACACCAATCATAAGCGGGACGCTAGCAGAATGATACGCGCGCAGCTTCTCGAAATCCTGGCTCGCTCGGCGCAGATTCCCCGTTCTCACGAAATATCGGCCTCGCCAAAACAACGGCAGCACTTCATCGGGAAACATCCCGTGCCCCTCATCTCGTCGAATTCGAAGCGCTTCATCCATGATCTCTACCGCCGATTTGGGATCGAGGTTTGATCGAAATCGATCCACGGATGTAGCGATGGCAGTTCGAGCAAACTCGGTGGAGTGTTTTCCTCTAATATGCTTTGCCAGACGCAGGAATGCATTGTAGACCTCAAGGGTCTCGTCGTTGTAGCCATCGCCTATAGCAACCTCGCCAAGGCGGAGGCACTGATTGTGCAAAGTAAAAAAATCACAGTCATTAGTTTTTTCAAGTATTCGCAAACACCGAGGTATGAGTAACACCAATCTCTTCTGTGTGTGTAGTACCTTGTCTCCTGTATTGTCACCGTTCCCTTTACTGATCTCTGCAATAATTTTGTTTGCCAGACTGGTGGCCTTCGCCATTTGATAGTCACCGCTGTAGGCCTCTGCCAGGGCGGTGCAAGCAACCAGCCGTTCCTCGCGTGCACTTTTGGCGGAACAACTGGCTACTCGTTCCAGGAGCACCATTGCTGCCTTCTTGTGCCAGTGATTTGCCAGCCAGATTGACGCTTCGATGTAGCTGTTGCACCCGCTCTTATCTGTGGGAACTCCTATCAGTGGAATGATTGGTCCCGGATCACAGAGCGCCAGCACTATCAAGCAAGTGAACAGAACACCTGTAATTGCCAGCTTCGGGGCACGGCGATTTGTTCTCCCGGCGACAAGACCAGGCGTTGCAGTTGTAACTCGCTTTTGGCTAAATTCCTGAGTTATAGACTGAACCGAGCCATTGCCCTCTATCTGATCAATCTTTTCAATTACTTTCTCAACGCTTGCAATTCGTAGCGCCGGATCTTTCTCCAGCATGCTCATAATCAGATGTTCGAGATCAGTCGGACTATCGAGCTCAGGATAACGTTCTCGCGGAGGTCTTGGCGGCTGGCCCAGATGTTGGTGGATGATACCAATCGGATTGTCAGCCTCAAATGGAAGCACTCCGCAGAGAGCTTCATAAAACAGACAGCCCACTGAATAAACATCCGATCGTTTGTCAACCTTCTTGCCCCGACACTGCTCAGGACTCATGTAATATAGCGATCCCATCAGGGTACCGGTTTGGGTCAATTTTTGTTCATCCAATCCTGCGGAGCACAGCCCGAAGTCTATGACTCTTACTGATTCTCCGGATTCCTCAGAAAGCACAAGAACATTGTTTGGCTTTATATCCCGATGAACAATTCCATTCTCGTGTGCGCAAGCCAGTCCGGCGCAAACTTGCCTAATTAGCGCAACGAGGCGTTTCCATGGAATACGAGATTCTGTGTTTAGGATGTCTCGCATGGACAAGCCTTCGACAAACTCCATGCACAAATAGGGAGATCCTTGATGGAACCCGGTTCGATAGATTTTTACCAAATTCGGATGATGGAGCTTAGCCAACGAAGAGGCCTCACGGCGGAAGCGTTTCAGCCAGCCGTTGGTTAACGTTTCTGCGTGCAGCATCTTTATAGCAACATCTCGATTGAGATGCTGATCGTGTGCTTTGAAGACGACTCCCATGCCCCCTTCACCGATCACCTTTTCGATTCGATATCGCCCGTCCACGATCTCATCCGGTTTGACCAATTTGACATCTCCAGTTAAATCGATCAGTGCCGGATCTTCCCGGACACAACGCAACCAATACATTCTATCGAGTTGAACCACAGAACGTTATTTTCATGAGTCGTTCGTGCCGGCTTAAGGCAGGAATACAGGTCAACTCTGCAAAAAAGATATTTTGATACTGGTATTATCAATCGGTATTGGGGAAGTGTCGCCTGACGTCTACGGAAGGGAAGGGAAGATCGCAACGGACATAACTTCGGACAATATGCGATTATAGCAAACCGAACGGAGGAGTTTTATGCGCCGAATGCTTCGATGGCTGGTCCCGGTAGTCCTTGCTGCCACAATGTTTTCCTCTTGCCCCTTCAAGGCCGGCGCTCAAGGCGATCCGACTGCAGCGAAGCAAGACTTGGTTCAAGGGCTCAACGAGTACACTATTGGCAGTCTATACAAGCCACTCATTCTCAAGACGGTAATCTCGTTTGAAATGTCACCGGCTTGGTGGGCGAGAATGAATGACAAAGATCAAAAGGGATTACACGCACTATCGTTCGCCACTCCCGATTTGAATGAATTCGCCAAACGCATGAGATGCAGCTGCCTTCGAAAACAGTGGCCACGGTACGAAGGAAGAATGGAAGCCTCGCATCGAGAATGTGCTGAATCAGTGGCAACCCAAATTCAGTTTGTTATTTAAACCAGACAGCGCTAAATGCGATAGCATGAATTTCGATCTAGCTTTGAAGTACCTTACTTCAATCGCGTCGTTTCTATGCAAGCAACGACTTTGACATGGTTGAGGCATCTGATCGGTGACACATTTCACCCTTTTATCGAGCTACTCTAGCGTTGTCTGCCGGAGGGAGTATACTAATTCCTCGGAATCCTACAAGCGTAAACCGACGTGGCGGAGGGTGACAATGAAAGTAGCTTTGAAAACTAAGGCATATGCAGCTCAAGCACCGCGTGCCGAGCTGACCCCGTTCGAGATTGTACGAAGGGAGCCCGGACCGAATGAAATTCTGATTGACATCCGGTATTGTGGGGTTTGTCACTCAGATGTGCATCAGGTCAAAGATGAATGGAACAACGGCATTTTTCCGATGGTACCCGGGCACGAGATCACCGGCATCGTGACCGAAATTGGTGACAAGGTTTCGAAATTCAGAAAAGGCGACAAAGTTGGAGTCGGTTGCATAGTCGACTCCTGCAGAACCTGTGGGTCTTGCGGCGAGGGGCTTGAGCAATTTTGCAAGAACGGCTTTGTCGGTACCTATAACGGACTTGGCAAAGACGGCATCCCGACATATGGTGGCTACTCGACACAAATTGTAGTAGACGAGAATTTTGTGTTGCGCATTCCGGATGCACTGCCGCTAGATGGCGCCGCTCCGCTCTTGTGCGCCGGCATCACCACATATTCACCGCTTAAGCATTGGAACGCTGGACCGGGCAAGAACATTGCCGTGGTCGGAATGGGCGGGCTCGGACACATGGCGGTTAAGATTGCCCATGCGATGGGAGCCAATGTTACCGTGCTCAGCCAATCGCTCAAGAAAAAGGCTGATGGCGAGCGAATGGGAGCTTCCGGATATTACGCAACTTCCGATCCGGAAACGTTTCAAAAACTTGCAAACACGTTTGACTTGATCATCAACACGATCTCAGCCCCTTTTGATGCGGACCAATACCTGAGCCTTGTGCGAAGAGACGGCACTATGGTTCTTGTTGGTGCTCCGCCAGAAGCGTTGAAAACACAAGCGTTCAGTCTTATCTTCAAAAGACGAAGTTTTGCCGGTTCGCTAATTGGCGGAATTCCAGAAACTCAAGAGATGCTGGACTTCTGCGCGAAACACGGTTTAACTGCCGATATTGAAACGATTCCGATTAAAGACATAAATCAAGCCTACGAGCGCATGCTGCAAGGAGATGTGCGCTATCGATTTGTCATCGACATAGCATCGCTCAAGCAATAGCGCAGCCAATCGTTCGCGCAACCGGTCGCCCCAAGCGACAGCATTGCTCAAGCGACAGCATCGTTCACGCAACCGCTCGCCCCAAGCGACAGCATTGCTCACGCGACAGCATCGTTCGCGCAACCGCTCGCTCTAAGCGACAGCATTGCTCACGCAACAGCTACGCAGGCGATGAGGCACTGCGCAAGCCAGGCAGTCAGCTCCGCGCCGATTGCCTGGCTTCTCTTACGGCGCTCTGATCTCTTGGTCGATGACATCGTTTCGGTTTGTTGCTCCGCTTGGCCGAGCGCAACTACTTGTCGGTGGTAACAAAGGGGTAGTAAAATTTGATTGCCTGACGTTCAATTCATGTGGTTTACTTCTAGAAGAACTGGTTCACTTGCACGAGTCTGACTGCGGAAGTCGGCGGTGACCCGGAGAGTGGGAAGAGCCTTTCTGCTGAACCATGTGAGCCTGCGGCAATTGGATGATGCGCAAATACACCTGTCCGCGCCCAGCGCAAACTCCTCGGTAGAGCCCGATGAAGAAACCCCTACGGCATCGGCACCGCAAGTAGTGCTAGTTCGGAAAGTAATTCATGTTGATATGGATGCATTTTATGCATCCGTAGAACAACGAGATAATCCGTCGCTACGCGGGAAGCCTGTGGTTGTCGGAGGGCTCCCGGAACAGCGTGGTGTAGTTGCCACTGCTAGTTATGAAGCACGTGAGTTTGGTGTTCACTCTGCGATGCCATCCAGAACGGCGTTCAAGAAGTGTCCTCATGCGGTCTTTCTCAGACCTCGCTTCGAAGTCTACAGAGCAGTGTCTGAGCAAATTAGAGAGATTTTTGACCGATATAGTGAATTGGTTGAACCGCTGTCGCTTGACGAGGCTTATCTTGATGTCACCGTTAATAAAAAGTCTATGCCTTCTGCAACTCTCGTGGCTCGGGAGATAAGGGCTGCCATTCTTCAGGAGACCGGGCTGACCGCTTCTGCCGGCGTATCGATCAATAAGTTCTTAGCCAAGACCGCATCAGGAATTAACAAACCGGACGGTTTGTATTTGATAGCACCTGATCGCGCGGAGAGCTTCGTTGAAGCATTGCCGATTGAGAAATTTCATGGTATCGGTGCCGTCACTGCCGAGAAGATGAGAAGCCTTGGTATTCATAATGGTGGCGAACTGCGTTCCTGGTCTGAATCGGACTTGATCAAGAAATTTGGAAAAGCCGGTAGTTACTATTATCAAATTGCTCGTGCCCGGGATGATCGAGCGGTGGTATCAAATCGTGTTCGCAAATCCGTGGGAGCGGAAGAGAGCTTTGCAGAAGACCTGAACGATAGTGAGTCAATGCATAAAGCGCTGGTAGAAATAGCAGAGACCGTCGCCCGTCGTCTGGAAAAAGCCGGCGCAGCAGGGCGCACGCTCACATTGAAAGTGAAATATGGAGATTATCAACAAATTACCAGAAGTAGAACAGTAACCTGGTCCATCTGCAAAATTGACGATATCCTCAATATTGCCACCGACTTGCTATCAGTCACGGAAGTTAGTACGCGAAGCGTAAGATTGCTTGGTATCACTCTTTCTAATCTCGACGAGGATGACGACTCCTCGGATGCTGGCGGTGTCGTGCAACTGACGTTGGATCTAGCCGGGCGATGAATGACGACCCTCGTTCGAGATTACCGGGCGGTTGACATTTCGCAGTCAGGTTTGCGCGCAACGAAGCATTCCAGGGCTATCTCCATCTGGTTTTTCCTGTACCCCGGATCGGCCAGCTTCGATGAGACGGGAGGTAACACAGCGCAAGCTTTGGCGGCGGCGGCAGGGGAACTTATCAGGATCACAGACTTCAGTTCTTCGTAGGAGATATTTACCTCGGGCATGCCCACTGCATGTGGTGCCACCTGGTACTGGCTGAACTTCACCGTTATTCCTTTGTCGTTCAAAAACCAACAGCAGAAATTATCCGCCCGGGGTTCACTTCCCTCCAGAATCATTGATTCTTCACCGCTGCTCAGTGTTTGAAATAACTTGATGCGGCAAAGATCGGAAATTAGATTGTAATCCACTGGTCCACCAGTGAAATCTTGGAGAGAAAGCTCACGTTGTGTATCCAGATCATAATTGAATGACACGTTTTCGATAACGCCATCTGCGTCGCCGAAGTAGTTATTGAAATAGAATCCGACACTGATAAAGCGAGGTCCAAGAGATCGTATTTCATAGGTGCCCTCAACGGTCCACGGGGCCTCATCTATAGATGGAGCCGGCCAGGTTTGGCCGCTTATGTGAGATTCAACAAGCTGTCTGATGGATTCGTTCATCGCAGCTGCCTTATCAGCCGGCAATCCGGCGATTTCAGGATAGGCGATGCAAATGTTGCACGAGGGAGATTTCCTTAACAGGGTGTGTTTGATCACAGCTAAAGGGTGAGCTACCGATTGCCTTGATATGGAAAAAGTGCTGTCCGTGCCGCCGGCAAATGAGGGCTGTACGGATGATCCGGCAATCATGCAGAGAGACAGCGTCAGGCGAACCAATTTGAAAACACGATTCGATACTGAATGGTTGCGATCAGATAAAGTCATTCGGGAAACTCCAAAGCTCGACACTCTAAGAATAAGAGACGCGTGTTAAGCAACTGATCTCTGCAACCAAAGCAACGGTTAGAACTACGGATCAACTTTGCAAAATCATCGTTTTGCGCGACTCTTCACAGGGTCCGTCATTCTCAAATGCTGGAAAGGCAAGAGATAAGGGCACATAAACAGACGACACTTCGGGTATATCCTCGAAAAGACTCACTGTCAGGGAACCCGATGACCATCTCCTTTGCTAGCGGTACTGTCGTCGATCAACGATATTCGTTAATCGAGGAACTTGGCGCCGGCGGCATGGGCATCGTTTACAAGGCACAAGAACTCGAACTGGAGCGATTTGTTGCTATAAAGCTATTGCACGCTTCACTGATCGGCGACGAGGAGAACAGACTGCGCTTCAATCGCGAAGGCCGGGTACTCGCTACACTGGCACATCCGAACATTTTGCAAGTCTACAGATTCGGAACATGGGAGTCTCAATGGCTTTATATAGCCATGGAATACCTGCAAGGCCGGTCACTGAGACAAATTCTGTCAGAAGAACGACCCGCCGTCGCCAGATCTCTTAATATTGGCGTTCAAGTGTGCAACGCAATGCAAGCGGCTCATAACAAAGGTATTGTTCACCGCGATATTTCACCCAACAACATAATGCTAATAGATGGCGAAGATGATTTCGTCAAGATAATCGATTTCGGGCTCTCTAAATTCATGGAGGAGAGAGCGACAGAAGGACAACATTTAACCGGCACAGGAATGTTAATTGGAAGCGTGTATTACATGAGTCCGGAACAGTGCAGTGGACAGCACGCGGATCACCGTTCGGACATTTATTCACTCGGTTGTGTTTTGTACGAGATGGTCGCAGGTGTACCTCCTTTCGACGCGGAAAATCCGATAGGAATGATGCGCATGCATTCATCGGAAAATCCGGCTTCTTTGACGCAGTATAGAGCTGCCTCTGAGTTGCCGATTGGTTTGGAGAATGCCATTTTTCGCGCGATGGCCAAGCATCCAGACCAACGTTATCAATCAATGACAGAGTTTGGTGCGGATATTTCCCTCGTTGCCCGTAATGCCGGAGAATCCATCAATCCACCGCCCACGCAGAAATCCAAGCACGGAATTTCACTGCGGGGGGCACGAGTCGGCGTACTGACAATGATTTTGACGATGGTGGCAGCAGCGACGCTCATCTTCATTTCTCTGTATTCAAGATCAAACACACAGGCTGCACTTCAAAGCGAGGCAAAACGCGGGGAGTCTGCAGCTACTCTCAGGCGTCTTCGAGATGCTCAATTCATGGGCGGGTGGAGCCCGGGCGAACGGATAGCTTATTATCAATCATGGTTGGCAACCTATGGAAAAAATCAACTATGGCCAGACGTATTAGAAGCGAGAATGCAGTTGGCCGCGCTAGTTGACACCACAGACAGTGCTGAGGCCGATCGGCAACGAAAGTCTGCTTTGGAAATGTGCAAGAATCTAATTTATCAATGCATTACTAGACATGAATGCCGCGAGGCTGACGTTACGGCACTGAAGATGACAACCCTCTTAAGAATGATGCGCAATCGTTCACTAAGAATCAAAACATTGCAAACAACTATCAGTATTCTCGATTCACATGAGGGAATGGGATTTATCCAGTGCCTCAATACTTGCAGAGCTGAGCTGGCGCAGGCCTGCTATGACCAGGGAGATTACGAAGCATCTTTGAAGCTTTGCGATCAAATGTTGAATTCGGCGGATCAATGTTCGATGTACCCTGGAGACAAGGAGAAATATATGCTCAATAGAGCTCGCTACTTGTGGGATCTTCACCGTGTCACCGCAGCAAAAGACCAACTAATAGAAGTGGGCGAATTCGCGTTTCGCAACAGACCGGACACCATGGAGAGAAAGCTGGACATAATTCATGAGTGCTTGAGACAGAAGCAATACAGGTTATGTCTGAAAAACTGCCAAACTGCCGAAGATCTTACGCTGAAGCTCCACAAGCGAGACTCCCTCGAACAGACCGCATCGGAGTACGCAGCGGCACTGCAGGCGTTGGGTAAGAATAAAGAGGCTTACGATCTGCTCAGTAGCAGGATTAAGTCATTGAAGGAACCGCAGCGTTTGACATTTTGGCTGATGATGAACCAACTAAATGTGTCAGGGAACTTACATCAAACGCGAAATCTGGTCGACCTAATTGAAAGTGAAACCCGATCCGTTTCTTCTAGCGATGAACTCTATCTGCTACACAGGGTTATCTACAACGCTGTGACTCTCTACGTTGACAATGGATGCTATGCCGATGCTGCAATGTTGTTGGATTGCCTCGGCCTGCTAAGAAAAACGTGGACGAAGGATACCGTTCCACTTGTGTATCTGTCGGCATTGGAGCTGGCAAACCAGTTGGCAGTGGTTCACAAATCGACCGAATCGGTCGACCTGGTGCAAGACCTCTTATCACAGGTAGATTGGACTGATCGTGACAAACTAAGGGCAGGAATTATTTGCCATCATCTCGTCGGCCATTTGATGAACTGCCGGCGTGAAGATGAGGCTTTGAAATTATTGAACGATGTGCTGAGCACAAAGCTCGTCACGCATAGCGATTCCGATGGCATTGACAGCGTAGTGCCCTTGATGGTCATGAAGGGGCGATTGCTCAGTTCAAAAGGACGACATAGTGAGGCACGACGAATCATAATGGAGGCAAAAGACCTAGCCGGACTCAATCATAACAATGACGCCCAATGCGATGCACTGGTGAACCTCGCTCACGTTGAGATTAGTGAAAAGAATTACGAGAAGGCGAAGAAATTGCTGCGCGAAGCAAAGGTCGTAGGCAGGAAATATCCCGGAGGGATGTCTCTTGCGCAAATCTGGTTGATGAGAACATATGCCATGGAACACAACAATGCAATGGTACTTAACTGCGGAGACGAATTGGTCAAAATCTTTGATCCGGTCACTTCATCTGCAGAATATAGAAAAAACTTGAGAGAATACATCTTGCAATGCCACAATATTGGTGAACACAACAGGGCTGCCATACTGAAACGTGAACTCGACTCACAAGCAATCCATGCAACAAAGATTCAAACTGCGAAATAGTGGAGTCTCCTTGCAATGGACACGCGTTGTTCTTCTGTTCGCCATCGGTGTTGCCAGGCAAGTTTCGCTAATTCACCGGTCCGGCACAATTGGCGGCATCAGCCAGGTCAGGCTTAACCGCACCGTCGTTCAAGGAAGGATTGTTAAAATCTCTCGGGCAGCGCGCTGCCCTGTACGAATAGCACCATGCACGGTGGCGGAAAATCCCTCAGTGTCGGTGGCCTCTCCGGCAAAGAAAAGCGTCGAGTCTAGTGTGGCAGCGAGCGCCGCCGGACCATCCATGCCACCGGCGGCTACATAACTATAGGCACCACGTGCGAAAGGATCTGAATGCCAGTCATGATAATGGGCTGTTTCTAACTCGTTCTCAAGTTCCAGCAAATCCAACTTGAACGCCGAACTAAGTGATTGCAAGGCTCGGGCGGTAAGTTCCGCTAGTGATAGTGACAGCCCCGCTTCTGCGTTCCGGCCTCCAATCCAGCACACGAGCAATGGCGCCCTCACAGGTAATTGAGTCCAGAAGATAGAAAACTCGCTACCGGCACAGTGGAGGAAATTGAGCTTTTCCAGACTTGTGTCGTCTGACAATTTACGCTTTTCCCAGAAGCGATGTTTGAACTGAAGAATTAGCCGAATTGCGTTTCCTGAGATGATTTTTCCTCTACCGACTTTTTCTGGCGGAAGAGGAGGTAAGAACTTTACGAAATTTTCCTGGTCGGGACTGGCTTGCAACACGCCCACAGGCAGAGTAATCAATGCGCAGCGCCCGTGAAGAGTGAGTGTAGTAGAATGCTTCGCATCGGCTGGTTGGTGGGTTTGCACTGCCGTCGGGTCCGTTGCCGGCTGCCCCTTCCAAGGCACCGGAAACTCCGTATCGGTCAGCCTGGCAATGTCGATTGCGGGGCCAGGGATGCTGCACTGAACGGTTACATTGCCGCTTTGCCACTCGATGATGTCGACTCGATGGTTCAGTAGCACACTTCCCTCAGGAAGCAGAGAAGAGAACGCAGTAACCAGCGTTGAATATCCATTGACAAAGCGGAACATGTCATCGCCGTCAATTGCATCTGCAGCGTTTTCGCAAAGTGATAGCCACTGTATGCTCACTTGCTCTGCGTCGCTGGCATTGTATCCCTCTACATACTGTTTTGTGGAGAATATTGCTCCCGCCAACTCAGGTGTGTTTGTAACCAATTCGGATGCAAAATCTGCGAATGATTCATCCATTTGCATCGCTTTGCGGTGCAGAGCTGTCATTACCTTCTGTTGTTGCGAGAATGGATTTTCGTCGCCAGGGCTTTGGAGGCGGCGGCCGTTATCCACCGACATATGTCCCTCACGTCCCTCTATAACGCGAAGACGCCCGTCATCTACCACGTCAAAAATTTCGGGAGGGCGACCATGAATGAACTCCGCACCCATTTCAATTGGATGACAATAATCATTGTGAACGGTCCAGACTCTGCCTCCCAATCTTGGCTTCGCTTCCAACACGACGAAACTTCGTCGAGCTCTGCTGAGCTCCTTTGCTGCGGCTAAACCGGCAATTCCACCGCCAATGATAATGACATCGTAACTCGGCATGGCTAGCTTCCTGTGCGCAATGATAAATACTACCTCCAAAGTGACATGCGGGTCATCTCATAATCTTGCAATAAGCCATCCGGTTTTCGGGCATAATAAAGTGGCATTGTTTGCAAGGAGCGCGCCATGGAGCAGAACAGAACAATTGACGATTTCGCTATTGACGTGCCTTGTCCTATTCCATGGTCAAGCATGAAAGGGAATAATAATGTTCGCTACTGCAAAGTCTGCGATCTGAATGTGCACAATTTGTCGTCAATGACAGAGAACGAAGTGAATGCGTTCCTTGAAAGTAATAGCGACGGGGTTTGCGTAAATCTGTTCCGCAGACCCGATGGCACCATCGTCACTGACAGATGTCCGCCAGCACTGCGAGTTGTGCAAGAAAAGGCGAAGCTCTGGTACGCTGCTTCAGTTGCTTTTCTATCATTACTGTTAGTCTCGGGGCCGTCGTCGGCCCAAAAAGCCGAGTCGATTCCGCCAAAACCGCCGCCGGCCAGTTCCCCCGAGTGGGATGCAGCTCTTGCCTCTTTTCGTGCAGGCAGAGTCGACGAAGCTGTCACCCGGTTTCGAAATTTATCAGTGAAGGACACCTCAGGACAATCAAACTATTACCTGGGGTTGTGTCTGCACGGTCAACAAAAGTATGTCGAAGCGAAGATACAATTTGCCATGGCCGAATCCAGAGCCACAGACTTGCAATTGAAGAAAAATGCTCAAATAGCAGGTCGACAAGCGGTTCAGGCGATGGCCAGGCCGTATCCTTCAGTACACCGGGATCCTGCCCCCACCGACATGTCGCAGGCGGGAAAGGTAGCTCCATCATCGCTTCAGCGTAGGCAAAGCGTTGCCGGGCCTACCTCGAATGATCCCGCTTTGCCCGGGTCCACGGAAAAGCACTAAGATTCAGGCAGAGATGCTGCTTGGTGGCGATGAAGTTTTACGCGGTCCGTTGCTGAATTCGAACGATTTTTGTACGCACCGGCCCTACAAGGTTGCGTCTGCTGCAACAAGCTAAAGTGACTCTCCGCTTGGTAGTCCATGCCACCGTGGCGACTTCTCGCTCAGGTGAAATGCCGGTGTAGAGAGTTCTCCGCTCGGGTATCTCTATTATAGGTTGCCCGAGTAATCGCTCTGGCAAGAGAGCATCTGAAAACTAACTTCCAAATGCTAGATATTCCGCCTGATACGGAAATAAATGAGTCTTTTCGAATCATTCGCTCTATTGGTGAAGGCGGAATGGGTGCTGTGTATGAAGCACAGCAATTAGATCTGGTGCGAAATGTAGCGCTCAAATTCTTGCTGCCGGAGTTGCTAACTGACAAGAATAGCCTTTTGCGATTTGAGCGTGAAAGCAAAATTCTGATGTTGCTGAAGCACAAAAATCTAGTTACCTGTTATCAATTTGGAATCTGGCGGACTAGCTATCCTTTCATCGCGATGGAATTGCTTGATGGCAAGAGTTTCAAGAAACTAATTGATGAACGGTTGCGTGTCGACCCTTTAGTCTGCCTGGATGTTGGAATTCAAGCATGTGACGGTCTGGACGTAATTCACCGGGCAAATTTTACCCATCGCGATATCAAACCTGAAAACCTGTTTCTACAGTCTGTGGGCGGCCAGACCGTGGTCAAGATTATTGACTTTGGATTGGCCGGTTTTGTCAGCAGAACCCATACTGAGCAAATAAAACTAACTCAAACTGGCGCGTTGGTTGGAAGCATCTTCTATTTGAGTCCTGAACTTTGTCAGGGACAACCACCCGATCATCGATCCGATATCTATTCTCTTGGTTGCGCCATTTATGAGGGCCTCACAGGAGAACCACCGCTTGTGGGAGACGATCCCATTGGCATGATTTACAAGCATGTCCACGATTACCCACTGAAGTTAACAGAAAAGATTCAAACGGTGCAGTTTCCGGCTGGCTTGTCAGAAGTTCTCTCCAAGGCTATGTGCAAGAATCCGGGGAATCGCTATCAGTCGGCGATGGAGTTCAGGGCCGATCTTGAAGCTGTGAGAGCGGGCAAGGGTGCGAGTCTGAATCTGCCTGACATTGTTGCAATTGAGTCTGGCGAGTCAACCCGTGCTCAACCCGCTCGTTCGATCTTTCCCCTGATTTTAATGCTGGTGGGTGTTCTCACGGCAGGGTTGGCATGCTTTTACTTGTACAGCGATGATGCATTGCTCAGGTTTGGGAATACATTTCGCTCAATTGCGCATGGTCAGTCAATTGATGCGGTCATGAAGTATGCGGATTGGCTTGGTTCATCAGGTCACGGCATCGCTCAAACGCAGTTCCTCCTATCACAGAGTGCGGCGCTGAAGACCGGGGATCCAAACCGGATTCGATTGATCTTGTGCCTCTCACGATTAGAAGGTGAGCGAAAACAGACGGGTCGTCAGCGAGAACTACTGATGCGTGCCATCAGGGAACTGAGTAGCTGTGAGCCTGGAACCGTTCCCGAATACAAAAAGAGCTGGCAAAATTTGCTGCAGGAAGCGGTGGAAGATGCGGCCAAGACGGCCAGGCTATCGGGCAAGGGAAGCCGGTGGTACTTTGATAAAGATTTTGACAGGGCATTACAGGTGTTAATCGTTAAGACGATGGCATTGAACGATTATTCATCAGCGATAAGCGTCAGAAAACTGAACTTACTGGATGCATCTCTGTTCACTGACAAAGCATATATTTTGCGGTTACAAGCATCGTTGGCACAACTGCTTCACATGCGTGGTGATTTGAAAGCTGCTGCAGAGCTGCTGTCGAAGGTCTCACGAGAAGCCCGAGCTGGTTCAATGATGGCCTCTCCCACCGGACTTATCATATTGACTGAGCAGTCTTCAGTTTCTCGTGATATGGGGCAATGGGCCGAGCACGCTGATATATTGCTGCAGGCGGTTCCAGTTGGTGAGGTGGAGATAGCGAAGTGCCGTGCTTCCAGTCAGGGCGCCGTGGTTGCAAGTTCGCTGTTAATAATAGTACAGAGCCTCTACAATGCGCATAAATACAGCCAGTGCGCTGGTCTTGCGGCGGATTGCCTGCCACTGCTTGACACAAACCAAAGAGTGAACGATCCACTTCTTTCACAATTATGTTATTGGCGCTCCCTCTCACTTTATAGACTCGATAAGAGAAGCGAGGCTCTATCTGTGCTCGCCGGAATGACAGCGCCAGATGAACAGCAAACCCGCCACTTTGCGCTGGCGCAAATCTACAAGTGGGAGAGCGATTATCAAAAGGTGCTCTGTGAGTACAAGACGGCGCTGAAGTTTGCCACAGAGAACAACCGTAGTTCTGCCGAAGTATTTCAAGCTGTGGGCCAGTTAGCGCAAACACTCATGGACGATAAGCGCTATCAGGAAGCACTTGATGTGATCGGGAGTTGCCAGAGCTTTTTCAAAGGCAAGTGCACCTTGATAGCCAGTATGGAAATGTTGCGTGCGGAAATTTCCCAACGGATGGGAAAGATTTCTGAATCCGACAAGGCGCTAACGCGTGCGATCAAGACTCACTGCCTATATCTTGCACCGGATTCACGGACCACGCTACTGGCGCAGGTACGTCATGCGCAACTTTTATTGAGGCGTAAACAGTACGACCAATGCTCGAACCTTCTTAACACGATCTTGAAATGTACCGATCCGGTGGTTAAGGGACGAGCTCAAGAACTTCTTGCAAGGAATGCTGCACTTGCAGGAAATTATGACATTGCTCTTTTGCTTGGTCAGGACGCTGTAAAGACTTACGATGACAATGGTTGGAAGGGCGACCCGTCATACTTGCTGGCGATGGCCGATTTGGCAGAAGCAAATGCGCGATGCGGTAAGCTAGCGGAAGCAAGGAAGTTATGGAAACGAATTGAACCGGATCTCAACTTTTGGACACTAAGTGAGATCGAAGAAATTAGTATCGCCAGAAGTGCTGCAATTCTCGGTGCCCTCACCGGTGATACCGTTTTGTCGGCGAAACTAAAGGACCTGATTTCGAAATACTCAAAATACGAGGGATTGTTATTTTATCGAGAAGAGGCTGAGGCGTGCCAGGACGAAGCGAAGACAGTGAAAAAGATGGAGTAATTGCCGGCCGTTGCGGGCGCTGTCGGTCTCAGATGCGACCTGCCTGAGATGAAGTACTGAGCGATTGTACTTTCATTTTGCCCGCGAGCAATCGGGCCGGATTATCTGCTAGAAGCGCGTGTAAGGTACTGTGCCCAACGCCGAGTTGTGAAAGTTGTGGCACGATGGTTCGCAATATATGATCGTACCCGTTTCCGCCGTAGTGCCTGAGTTGCATCTTGGTACAAACGTCTTGCGATAACAGCATCTGTTTCTCATAACCCTGATCCAGTAACCTCATCAGCGAGCTAATTCGTTCAGCATCGGTAGGTTCGGGCGAATGATCTTCCTCAAATGCGCACTGCGATCCGAAACAGTCGAATTCTATGAAGCAACCGCGTTTAGCCAGACTTGAATGGTAGCCGGAGTCTTGAAGTTCGTCCAAATGGCTGAGTGCCACGAACCCCGGGTCGACCCCACAATTTTCCAGAATGTCTAGCACGTTATGACCTTCTCTTGCGAAAATTGTCATGTGCACATTGATTGCAGCACCAGTTGCTTCGTGCGCCATGGCAGCAGCTCGCAGTACCTTTGCTTCATCCGGGTGTATCGGTGAGCTCGTTCCAATTTCGCCGATGATTCCCGCGCGAATAGAAGTGTCCTCGATACCCTTATTCAACTCTTTGATCATCTGATCGGCCAGTTCCTCGTAAGTTGCCTCGGCTACCGCCGCAGAATGTGATCGTCTCACGTAGAAACCCGTTGAGGCGATAATGTTGAGCCCGGTTCGTTCAGCGATTTTTCGCAGTTTGTCGGGATAAGGACCAATCGTGCGGGTAGTTAAATCAATTATTGTTCGCCCGCCAGCCTGTTTGAAAAGTTCAAGTTCGGATATGGCAATATCCTCGTCATTCAGGACTAGATTGTCGCGGTTGTGGTATGGATCTGCCAGTAGCAAATCTCTGTCGATATCGCAAACTCGTGCATCAATTAGAAACTCTCGGTCGCTACTTGTCGGGCGCGTCCACCAGCATGACACATCGAGAAAAATATGTTCGTGGGGAAGGGTTATGCCCAGACGGTCTGCCGGCACCGGGCCCAGAACCGTCATAACCTCAGCCGGCGGTAACGTCTCGTTCATTGTGCAGATTTTCGCTCCTTAATGATGAACAACTGAAATTTCAGTTTGGTCCTGAGGCGTCAGCATAGGCAGCTACAGTTACCGGGCCCGCAGGTGCTTTTACTGAAGGCGGGTAACTTGCAATCTCTGCCGTCTCCTGAAGCTCGTGCTCGTACGAAGGCGCCCCTACTGGTACGGACACATCAATGATTCCGCTGGAAACAGGAACGACAATTTCCGGAGCCGGTTCCACGAGTTTCTTTCTATCCGGAAAGACCACCTTCAGTAAAAGAAGCAGCACCGCTACGCCAGCGAGGTTGAGCAAACCGTCACACAGGAATAAACCGCGAGTGCCCCAGGCGTGGTGAGCTTTTCCATCGAAGAATAAGACATAGGCTATGGCCTGATTACCCGCGGCCGGAAAGACTGAATACAGAGTTGAGGCAGTACTGCCTGCGGTGCCAACGATCTCATAAACCACAGCCGAGAACGACGCATATGCTAATCCTGCTATGAGAAGGTAAAACAATGTTCCGACTATAAAAGTGATCGCGTTGTGCGGCGCAAAAGCAAGGACCATGCAACAGACGAAGGAAAGCACTCCGGCTAAGAGATAGAATTTGCGATTATCCGATTTATCGAGCAGATAGCCACTTGCAAGTGCACCAAATGCGGTGACAAACCCACCACCGTACCCGTTGATCCATTCGATCATATTGCCTGATACATGGTATTCTCCGCCTAATCCTGAGAACAGGTTGGTGAGAGCCACCGTGCCAACGGGCGAAATGCAAAATAGCAAGCCTGTCCACCCCCGTCGCGCACGAACAGCGCGCCATACTTCGGTGCCCATTTTTCCCATGTGTTGAACGAGCGGTTCTTTCAGTGGTGGTGGTTCGTGAATGTAGAGCGCGCCAAAGGACGGCAGAATAATCATTGCGGCCAGAGCTATTGCTGCGATTTCCGGTGATGTGGAATTAAAAAGTGTCAACACCACACCGCCACCAAGAGCGGCAGCGCCAAGATTGGCCGCGTTGACGCAACCTGCGGCTCGCCCGCGTGCAGACGGATTTACAGTGGTCGATACCAATGCTCCGTTGCAGGATGCCACCAGCCCGACGAGAGCCTGGCCTGTAACCATCAAAACCTCATATTCGAACAATTGATTTGGCAATTTCACAAGCAGCGTTCCTGCCAGACAAATAGCGCCCAGGCAGGAGCACAAGATTAGCCAGCTCCGGCGTCTTATTCCTAAATCGAGAACTGGCGCCCAAAATAACTGATAGGCTGCCGGTAGTAGCGAAAGTGCGCCAATGGCTGCGATAGTTTCAAGAGGTACACCGTGCTTGTGCAGAATAAATGGCATCGCTACGCCGGAATAAGTACCGGCCACCCCGTAGGGAATGTTAGTGATAGCGAAGATCCAGGGAGGAGAGTAGCGAGTGCCTGTAGCGTTCATGGTCGCCTCCCCGGTGTCGAGAACGCCATGATTGTACGCCAGTTCTTCTTAAATAGATCATAAGTATCCGCTCACTTGGCAACCGGGTGACGTTAGCGACAGGCTCTCCTGTTTGCTTGCCCAATCTTGCCAATGAAGTTGCAGGTAATTGATAACGGCAAATAAGGAGGAGCAGAAAAAATTGCTGCAGGCAATTTCCCCGGAAAGATGTGCGACCCGTATTCACTCGTTATCATCATCAGCCTTCAACAACGGTGTCTCCCAAAACAGATCCAGTCTCAGTTTAGAGTAACCGCACGCTACCGCCTTTTTGGCGTCGCCGACACTGAATTAGTTGATGGTCCCATGGTCTGTCGACATGTGAGCGATCCGGGCGGCGGTGTGGATCTGCCCTGTCCAATTGTTTTTGAGCTGTTGAGTAGCCTGGCATTCTTTTGTGAAGAGCTGGCGCTCAGGCGACACATAAACCAGGTAGGTAAGCTGGAACTCAGTGTGCAATAAATGATAGCTGACGTTTCTCTCTCAATTGATGGAGAGTGTCGTTCAGCGCAGTGCGGACGCGGCGGTCCACCATACTGACAGCTCTGGATTGATCCCTTAGGAAGAACGGCCACATATCGAGAAGATCTACCGGCTGTGCCGATTCCAGCCATGCGGTGCGATGCCCCTTAGGATGGGTCCTGCCGATGATCAAGTATTCCAGCCTGTCAATTATTCGCCAGGCCGACTCCAGAGTGAAATTCTGCTGCACAGTGCTGGCTAGAATAAGCAGTTGCTGCATTCGATCAAGATCGCGCACCGATTCTCCGGCCCGGGTCACTGACTGGCAGGAAAGATCGGTGCCGAATTCTCCTTCTTCGCATTTGTTGCCGGTTAGTATTCGTTCAATTTGCCCGCGAACGCTGTACAGGAGTGCTCGCTCCGATTGTTCGTCCGGGTCAAGATTAATGCCGTTGTACTGCGCTACTGTGCCGACTACTTGTTGACTTACTTTGAGCAATCGGTAGTCGGGAGGGAACTCTCTGCCACTGTTGAGTCCATAGTGCTCTTCGATTTGTTCCAGAAAAGCGGCGACAACTCGCATTAGTCTGCGCTCGAGCGAAAAGCTGAGTCGCGTAAGACCAAGGCGCAACTCAAGGCGGCTTACAGCATCCATTAAAGGCTGAATTGCGTCGTCTTGAACTTCATAGTAAACCGCGACAGGCAAGAGACGAACTGGTTTATTCTGATTTACGATGCGTCTTTGGGCCTCGAACATATTGAGTATGCCATCTTCTTTCAGCGGCAAAATTTCATCATCTCGTCCAGTTACGTCTCCTTCAGGAAACATGATCAAATTGCGGTCGCCCCTGGTGATGACTGAGATAGTTGCTTCCTTAGACTCCAGATCTTCCGGGTCGCCTCTCATTACCGAATAGGCGCCGCAACGCTGCATGCACCACCCTTGAAAGCCGGTGAATATCTCACGGGCCGCCAGATAAAGGAACTCCTCTCCGCTGAATTTCGACAAGGCAAATGCCACGACGGGATCAAAACGGTCTGAGTGATTTAGTAATAGGACCGTGTGTACACCGCGGAGTTCTCTTATGGTGGTAACGCAATTTGCCGTGGCTCGCACATCAAGCCTTTCTTTACTGAGTATCAGCGGAAGGATCAGCTTTGTGAGCTTAATCGCGATGGAGCTTGGATTTGGCGGTATGAAATTATTGCTCATATCATTTTCCTCGACGAATCCTCAGACGCAGACAAACAGTCCGCTGTTCCTTTCAAAACTATCGCTCCAGCCTCAAGAAACCGCCCGAGGCTTCATGATAACCAGTCTGGCGAAAGTTTTTGAGGAATGTGGCTGCTGGAGCTTTTCAAATAGACTCTTTCCGGATAATCTCTAAGGTGTGCTATGTGCAATTACGATTACTGGTCGAGTAGGAGATCTTCAAAGCCATGCCTTTCAAAGTGAGCGTTGGTCCCCCTCTTCTTGCAATCAATCAGGGCAACACGTTTATGGTCACGGACCTTGACGGACAAATTGGCGAGCACGGTGAGGGCGGCCTCTTTTCCAACGACACGCGATTCCTCAGTTATTACAAAATCTATTCAAACGATAAGGAGTGGTTGCGTCTCTCGTCCAGTGTTATTACTTACTCAGCGGCCCGAATTTGCCTGTTGAATCAGGCCTTGCTTACCGAGCGGGGCGAGATTCCCGCTGAGACTCTTGCCTTAACCATTACGCGTTCCGTGGCACAAGGCATTCAGGAGGAGTTGGAGGTAACTAATTATTCGCGAGAGCGGGTGCGATTCAATTTGGAAATTGCATTGCGTTCCGATTTCGCAGATCTTTTTGAAGTTCGTTGGCATCGATTTTATCGCAG
>JAKFUT010000022.1 GCA_021732565.1 Candidatus Obscuribacterales bacterium | reverse complement strand
CCACAGGAGCCGCCGGAACGTCCACCGGTTTAGTGTTCACGGGAGTATCAGTCTCCACAGGCTTGTTGAGCGGAGCCTCCGGAGCGTCCACCGGTTTAGTGTTCACGGGAGTAGCAGTCTCTACAGGTTTGTTGACCACAGGAGCCGCCGGAACGTCCACCGGTTTAGTGTTCACGGGAGTAGCAGTCTCCCCGGGTTTGTTGACCACAGGAGCCGCCGGAACGTCCACCGGTTTGGTGTTCACAGGAGTGGGAATTTCGATTGGTTGACACACATAAGGCTCATCTACAGGACTGGGAATTTCCGTTGGCACATTGGGATTTAGATCTAGTTTTACGGTGTGATGAATATGTGCGGCTTCGTGCCGATTCTGTATTTGATGCTGATTGTGGATGACCTGGTGGTGATTTTTTTGCTGTAATTCAGACTGGCGGTTGTGTTCCGCTTCGTGGTGCTCTTGCTTTAGTTCCTGTTGCTGGTGATTGTGTACCGCCATGTAGTCATCCTGCTTTTCGTTCTGTTTGCGGTTTGTTTGAGCTTCATGTTTCGAGCACTCTCTACTGGTATGTTTCAGCTCGTTGTTGCTGTGACCATAAAGAGAATTGCAATTCAACTCGAGTGCCAGCTCAAGAAGGGTATGTGTGCTGGCATTATTACTCAATCGAGGGTTGGATTTGGCAAGGTCGCCGATTTCATTCCAGATAGATCGCGAAAGGTCGGCGCCTGGTCCGTTTTTTTCAAATTTACCCTTGCCTGACTCAAATCCCTGACTGTCATGTTGCTGGAAAGAACGCATGGGAAAGTCCTCAAAAATGCTTGGTATTGAACATGGCATTAGCCTATAGTTCGGCTGTCTCAAATTTGTTTCGAGCCTGTTTCAATATTGTTCAATTACAACGTTCGAGGCGCACGCGCTGTCGTAAACCATTGCAGAAGTGGTTAAGTGCGAGTTGTTTGTTCGCTGACCAAGCAGCCCTGTCCAAACAAATTGTTGTCGAGTGCAGGTTTCTCGAAATGCTCCTCAACGGTCTTGTTGCCGTGTAGGTTTTCCAGCTCATTCCACTCTGACACTGGGAGTGGCAACACTGCTACGTAATCTCCACCACCGGAAGCAGAACAGAGACGATTCTCATAGTCCGGAGCAAGAACAGCATTTAGTCCAAAAAGAACTAACCGATTACATATTCCTCACAAGCATCTTCGCTGCGTTCAGTGATTGATGCATGGTTGCCTAATTGCCCGGAAGTGCTCTCTTGTAGCCCAACACCGCTGTTCGATCTACCCAAACTACTTTGCCTTTGTTATCACCGGCGGCAACTTTTATCTTGATCACATCACCTTGATCTTCCAGTACCGAAATCGGTGTCTCATTCGGCACGCTGAGAACTTGCCCGCTAATTTGTTTCGCTCCGGTGAGTTCGGCCAGCGATGGCTTAACAAGATAAATTCGCACTTGTCCTCCCGATTCCCACAAGCGAACTTCTTCCTTCTCCGATGGTGGCGGTTTCTGTTTGAAGAAACCGCCAATTCTCTTGAACAGGTTTGGGAAACAGAAGAACAAAATTGCGCCGACAACAAGCAAAACGAAAAGCGCCTGAAAAGCTAGATGAATGATTCCGACCACGAAGAAAAACGAAAAGAACAGAAAGACGAGTGCCAGAATAGTAAGAATGATTGTTGTCAGTATTTTCATCGCAAACCCGAGTTATTTAGGTGCAGTTAGTATACCTGCATTGCAGGCAGGCGCCAGTGGCAGCGGTCTTGTCGCTACTATTCCCGAAGCACGGTAGTGTCACTCGGCATCCGATGCTTTTTTCTCGATGGAGCACAGTAGTTGACGTGCCCGGGCCACGGAGGCGATGCGATTACTCAGGTCTGGTTGAGTGAGCTTTCGCACCAGCTCGTTCAGTTCACCCGACACTTCTGCACCGGCGCCGACGGGATCGGCGGAACTAATTGGTGTTGGTTCGATCGCAGTCAACAGATAGAACAAACTTGCACCCATCGAGTACAGATCGCTCTGGATGCATGGTGCGCCGCGAAACTGTTCCGGTGCCATATACGATGTCTTGCCCACCACGGTCCCGGTTGTTCCTTCACTGTTCTCTTGATGTGCTACGTTGAAATCGATTAACTTGAGTGTTCCATCTTTGTTGAGAATCAAATTGTCCGGCGTGAAATCTCTGTGTACTATCGGTGTGCTACGCGAAGATAGATAGCCAAGAATGTCGCACATCTGTATTGCAAGCTTTATCACATTCTCTTCACTTACCGGACCTCTCTCTTTTACTAATTGATCGAGAGGCAATCCGTCGATATGTTCCAACACCAGATAAGCCCTGTGATCCTCAATGAAATAGTCGATGAGTTTCACGACTTGTGGATGCTCCAGCTCTTTGAGCAATCGAGCTTCTTGCTCAAAAGTAGACAGCGCATTGCGCCTGATATTCACATCAACAAAAACAGGCAGCATGAATTCCTTCAAGACGACCATGTCTCCAGTAAGACAATCTTCAGATGAATAGGCGGTGCCCTGCCCGCCGCTACCCAGCATGCTCAAAACTCGGTAATGGTTATTTTTCAGAAGCGCACCTTCAATCAATGGCTCAAGTCTTTCCCTCTCTGGCGGGGCACTCAGCGCCTCCAGCCAAATTTCCGTGTAGCTATAATCGCAGGGTGCTTGTAACGCTCGGATCACTTCCACATCTCGCGGAATTGTCGGCGCCCAACGTTCGATTGCATTGAGTATTTCTTCCCTTGCTGCAATTGTGTCAAGGTTACCAACCCGGAGCCTTCTTCTGGTACCATCTTCAGCATAGAAAACAATCCAGTGATCGGCTACTGAAGTTTTTCCCTTTGGTAATTCAAGCCCGATTCGCTTTACTTTTGTCCAAGGTAGAACCGGATCTTGCAGCATGAATGACATGTGTCTGCCAATGAATCGCAATCCTTTCTTGCTAAATTCGATATCGGTGGGGCGGAAAATCAAAAAGAGAACGAAAAGGGGACACACCGTAAATAGAAGCACACCTAAGATTGCTCCTAATCTACTATCAATAAGTGAAATCAACGCAGAACCAAAATTCAGTAGCAGCGGCATCAGCCCCGTGGAAAGATCGGGCATTTCGTCAAAGAGACCGGCTATTAACCATACGTTCATACTTCTGATTACTGCGATGGACAACACAGCTCCGGTTATTGTAGCCATGACCTGCAAGAGGTGTTTCGCCCTGGACATTGACAGATCGCCTTTAGACAGCGTTCGTGCTTGATACTTCTTTCCGTCGAGAGATAGCGCTTTCTCGACCTGAAGAAAGGCTTGATAGCGAACTAAAATTTTGTTCTTTGATATGAGCAGTTCTCGCGAAAGCTTGCGTGGTCTTTTAATTCGCAAAGTACGGGATGCATTTGACAGCCATTCGGGATACGTGTGAAATTTACCACCGCGGAATCCCGACCAATGGAAGAGAATCACTCCAAAGCAATCTTGGAGAGAACGCTTGAAAGCGTGTTGAAATCCCAGTCGCCGCCCCTGTTTGTCAGTGACAATAGTGTCGAGCACACTAGTCGCCAGCGTATTTTGTAACGGAGAACTAACTAACAGTGCCTCGTACAATGGACGTGAAAACGCCGGGAGGAGGCAGAACAGAACCGTAAAAATCGCATTGGCGATGAATGCACCGACACCAAGACTCGCCGGCGCTATGCCCATCCAGACACAGACGCTATCAACAATGTATTGCCCCACCGTCGTTCCACTCAGCAGTTGAACCGCAAGTAGCGTCAGCCCGGGCCAAACCGGCACCATGTAGTACACAAAATATGTGATTGAAGCAGTGATACCAACTCCCATTATGAACTCAGCGAATTTCAATGCTTCTGATGCAGCTAAGTTCGGATGAAGAACTATGCAAAGAAGGAAAACTGCAAACGTGCAAAGAATGGTACCAAATAGGGTGACTGCCAGCGAGTCTATCAACAAGGTTATCGAGTTGACATGAGGAGTAGGTGTGATTAACTTGAGTCTTTGCTCACCGTGACCTCGTGGAGCTGTAGTCTGTGACCGACCAGCATCATTCGCGCCCGTTGCTTCTATGATCTTTGCATATTTTATTTGCTCGCTTACCATTTCATTTACTCTCCGTTCGGCAATTCGAGGCCGAACTTCAATTGTTTCAATTTGACATCAAACTGGCTGGCTTTCTCGGTATCACCTAACTTACCTGCGGCCAGTTTGCAAATTTCATAACAAGTTCTTGTGCCCCCGTTCAGTTTGATCGCCCGTTCAGCGCTGGAGAGAGCGGCGGCAAAATCGCCGGAGTGAAACTGTGCGACCCCTCTTTGGCAGTAATAACTAGAAGCGCACGTATCGAGGTCAAGCTGGTTGAATTCTGCAGCATAGGCGAGACATTCGTGGTATCGCCCCAACTTGTTCAAAATGAACATTCGCGCAACTGCATAACTGGAGTCTGAGGTGCTTGCTGACGGTGTGGACAGACTTTGCTCTAAATAAACAAGCGCCTGTTTATAGTTGCCATTCTTACTGCATATATCTGACAGCAGACTATTGGCACAGCACTCCTCGCTCGAACGAAAGGAGCTTTTCTGTTCGACTGGATCGCTTGGTTCCGCAGATTTGAGCAATTCGCCTGCTTCTGCTTTCGCGGATTTTTCGTCGCCCTTCATCAACTGAATCCGCCCTCTCCAGAGGCGAGTGTTGTTGATGTACCGGGAGAAATGACTATCGTCGAAGTTGTCTTTGTGCGATTTGATTGAGTCCTCACCTGCCTGTGATGTTTCGTTTGAAGCTTCTACTGGCTTGTTGGTGACAGTTTCAGCGGACGCTTCTGTATATGGCAGTGCAACCTCTTCATTCTTCTCCTCCTCCTCGGCTTTCGCTAAGTAGGAATTTTGCAATGACAACGCTGCGTTAATTCGACCGGTACGAAAGAGTGCTTGCCCACGCCATTGCAGAGCTACCGACGAGTTCGGACTGGTTTCAGTTAATTCAAGTATTCTTGTCCATTTACCCTGACAAGCCAGAAGCTGGCATCTTTCAGGCAGAAAGTCGTTTTTGCGGTCCACAAAATAGCTTTTCGATGTTTTCTCGCCTTTGTCCAATGCGATCGCTTTGTCAATCTCCGCTTCGGCGGCCGAGTATTCTTGCCGCGCCTCCAGATCAGAGACGTTCCATGCACGAAGCGACGCAGACCGGGGCTTCATGCGAAGCAAGTAATCGATGAACTGCTTTGATTTCTCCACATTGCCCCGATTCTTATACATGGACCAAGCGGATAGATTTGTCAGAAGTCGGTCATCACCATCTAAATGCGGTCTTCGCAAGAAGTCAGTTTGGATATCGCCGCTGAGCGGCTTTAGACGATCTTCCTTAGAAATTGTAGAAAATTGTAGTGCATAACTGATATCCGGCTTTCCTACGGCGCAAGCCATTGTACCCGTAAAAAATCCGAGTGGCTGAAAGGCGGCGTCTGCGTCGCGTGGCAGTTTCGAAAACTTTTCCAGGGCTGTTGCAAAGCCACCTCCGAGCAATACGATAGCTACAATTAAGAAGGAAACTTTGAATCGCTCCGAATCGAGGAACTCTCGTACGTTTTGAATAGCCGTGCTCACGAATCCACCGGGCTCGATCAGGTGCTCCGCTGCCTGGCAACCGACATGCTGAGAGCTCATGCTTCGGATCAGAACATCACCGCTTTCCACAGGATCGTTGTGCGTTTGCGCCGCTGACTCTGACTCACAAGGAAGCTCTGATTCTAGAATAGTAACGGGCAGTGCAAACAGTTCATCCTGCTCAGGCGTGCCACCACCAGCGCTATCATTCACGAGATTCAATCTTTCCTTTTCCTGCTCCATTGAATCTCAGTCCTCCACAATGATGGTGTCGAGTCGGGCAAGCAACTCCTCGGCGTCCTTGATTCTGTCCTGCGACTCTAATGCCGTCAAGTCGGCAACCAGAGCATCCACAGTGGAAGGAATTCCAGGCAAGACAGTTTTAGGTGAAGAGCGAGTAAGCGGTAATGGATCTCGGCCTGTAAGCAGGAAATATAGCGTTGCTCCGAGAGCATATAGATCGCTTTGGCACACCGCTTTACCCCGTAACTGCTCTGGTGCGATATAGGCTTGCTTGCCGATCAACGTTCCGGTTGCTGTGCCGATGAATTCATTCGCTGCACCGAAATCAATAATTGTGAGCGACCCTGTGTTGCGAAGAATTACATTGTCAGGAGTGAAGTCACGGTGAACAATCGGGGGCTGACAGCTGTGGAGATAATCAAGTACTTGAGCCAGCTCAAACGCCCAATTGAGCACTTTCACAACTGGTTGGGGTCCATTCTGTTTTATAAATTGCCTCAGATCTTGCCCGTTGATATATTCCATGAGGAGATATGTGCGCCCCTCTTCGACAAAATAATCCACCACCTTGGCTATTGCAGGATGGGCCAAACCGAACAGCAGCTGCGATTCGCGAGCCAGATGCTTCTCAGCCTCGCGTCTGATTTTCGGATCGGCATTCGTGGGCACCACTGCTTCTTTTAGAACGAAGAGATCTTGTTCGTCGCGCTGAACTAAATAAATTGCGGATAGCCCGCCAAATGCTAGTTGACGAACGACGGACAACCGTCCTCCCTGTAGCTTGTGCTGCGGATCAAGCGGCATAAAGCTAGTGGACCGAAAACGGCGATTTAGATCGTCTTCCCACATTTGCGTATAACTCTGACGTTCGACTCCTCGCATCTTGTTCTGCAGCGAGGCTTGATAGTCTATGAGTTCAGGGCTACGCCTGGTATTCGTTCCCCACAACTCAGCTGCCAGCAATAGTTGCTCAAGTTCATCGACCTGAAAGCCTGATAGATCCAGAGCGATACGTCGCCCAGAATCAAGTGTCAGAACCAGCCTTTCTTCGCCAACGACACCCAGTATAGTTGCTTCTCGGACTTCTTGCCAAATCAGATCCGAGCGCGTCAAATAGCGAAACGACACAAGCCACGGAAGGATGATTCCGTCTTTCGAAATTTTCACGTAAAAATCGCGAACAGGAGCGGTAACCGCAGATCCAATTAAGAGGCAGATACCATATAGAGTGATAAGACCAGCGACATTGCTCAAATTGCTGTCACAGCCAATTTGCAGACCAGAAGCGATTAGATACAGCGTCACTGCAAGCAAGAAGATGAAGGGAACGAAAAAGAGCGAAACCCACTTAGCCCCGTCTACAACAGCGAATAATCCTTTCAACCCACGCGGACGGTATCTGGCAGCAAGTTGTAATTCAGCCATGCCCACCTCTCTGGTTCAAATACACTATTCCCGCAGAGTGACGAATCCAACAGCGTTTGCGTAAACCGTCAGATTGACGCCGATGAATGGAGGCCGGACCTCAGTTCCAGCTTCAGCACAAGAAGCTATCCTTTTCCTGTCTTGACAAATCGAAACCATCACAGGACGATGAATTCGTTCGCGGCACTACTGGTTGGTTGTAATTTAACTCGCCCGGCTATTGTGGATTACTTGTTGTATCAACCAATCAGGAATTCTTTGGGAGTTCTTCCAACATCGTCAATGCCATTCAACAAGGTAGTTCCAGATTGTACTTATCAATACTGCCGGGTGGTCTTCTATCCGCCGAAGTTACCGGCTAAATCTATCTTGCTCGGATCCATCGGTGTTAGGGTTTGCTCTGGCTTGTCTCCGCCACAATTTGCCAGACGCTTCCCGCTGGAGCTACCAGAATCTCAAAGGGTGATGAATACTGCTTGACCGGAGATATTCGGGTGCATTTAATTCGCACACCGTTGCCCTCTTTCGTGAACGTAATACCAGAATACTGATTCACATCGTTCTTCGCTTTAGCTAGAGGCAAAGATGCACGCAACATTCTTTTGTATTCAGCACCGCTGAAAGAGAGCGTTTGATTCTGTCCGCCGGGATACAGACGGGTGTTCTTAATGACCGCTTCGGGAGAGTACAGCTCACCTTGAGCAGTGTCAAAATTGTGATCGAGTTCGACATAGCGTTGAAACAGCTCTTTCGCGGCGGTTACGGAAGGATCACCTTGTGCAAAAACATTGAGACAGGTAATTCCCCACAATACCGACCAGGCAATCGCTTTGAACTCAGGTCGCACGATACTCATCCTCAAGGCGCGTTCTGAGCCTCTGAACAGAGAGTGACATGCAGTTCGTCAGAACTGATACATCGGCTCGGGTAATTCCATGATCGAGTTCATCGGGCTGATTGTCATTTAATTCCGACAATTTAACAAAGTAGCGCCTCAGCAGCTTAAGCATCTCTATGTCTCTTTCATCAAAATGCAGCAAGGGATTTGCTATTGCCCGCTCCACCTCAAACAGTGTTACCACCCCGTCGCGAGGAGCAAGGTCGAGCTCACTGAATCGTGCACTCAGTCTTGAGACGAAGTCTTCGGACTCGTTTTTTGCCGAGGAATCAGTAGCATTGACTGTTTTCTCGCCGAGTTCGGGCATATTGCCAACCTCACTTGCCAAGCTGTTACCGTAGATATATGTGAGATATCCTTCAACCCACTCTTGAACAACCGTTGTAGCTGCGAGTTCTCTAGTAGCCATGCTCGAATTGCTCATTAACAAATCCCTCCTGACTCAAAGTCATCCTGCTTGCCAATAATGTTCCCGATGCGCCTGCCAGAACAAGGTTAAATCCACGGTACAGAACCTGACAACAGTGTTTTCAGTATTATGGTATCAAAAGGGCTTGCTCCAATAACATTGTAGCCCTGCTGAATGCATAGAATCAAATGCCGGTGGCGTCTTGAACCAGTTCATTGTCACGGCGCGTAGCCAACAAGCGGTTGAAGTTGCGAATTTCCTTCAATAATTGCAGCTCAACCAAGACGGCTTCATTATCTCGATGCGATTTTCTGAGTATGTGCGCCAATATTTCATGGGAACGCACCCTCAGCTTTGCACCATCGATGATACTATCATTTTCATTGTCGTTGATCTCTCTCAATAGTTTCTCTGCGTCAACGATTTTGTTCGCACGCAACAATCCCTGTGCCAAATTCAGCAATATGATGCCGGTTTGCGGGCCGAAGGATTCTGCTCCCCGAGCGCGCTATTCCACCATCTAAGAGTTTGACAAAAAGTGCATCTGTCGTTGATCGGGTGATCATGATGTTTGAGGGTTTCAAATTTCGATGTACGACATCATGTGCATGGAGCGCAGACAGTCCCTCGCATACCTGTTTAAATATATCCACACATTGATCAGCAGAGAGAAAACCCTCGCTCAACAATAGTTCTTCCAATGTATGCCCTTCAACGAAATCGCTAATGAGAACTGCGTGATCCGGGTCATCCAGATCAGCGAAAAAGGCTGTTGCTAAATGTGGATGGGTGAGATCCAGTATTTGCTCAACATCCTGCCTGAGAGCTTTGATGGCAGACGGGTCACGCAATCTCTGACGATGAAACACCTTCATCACAACGGAAGTTCCCGGTAATAAATGATGTTTCGCCTTACAAGTAACACCCAGCATGCCTCGTCCCAGCTCCTCGCGGTCGCTCACATCTGAAGCGACAGGGGCGATCTCGTCGTCTGAATCAATTCTCTCTGTGTCTGGCGAATCGCTCACGGGAGGAAGAGATTGCTCATTATACTGACTGAGAATGTCGTAATGGACACAGCCAAATGAAATATCATTTGCATTTGTCAGTTCATCTGGTGCCTCGGTGAGGACAATTTGCTCCTTTTCATCAATAATCAACGACGAAGCCCTCGGTGACACGTTTCTTCCAGATTCTTAGCTTATTCCCTTGCAGCCGTGCCCATAACTGTGCCCGATGCTATCGAAAGCACTTCCTTGTATAATCGCTGCCAGCACACCGGTCATTGGACGGAAGAAAATTCAATTGGCAATTTCGAAAAAAACTAGAACTGTCGTCACGCGGGATATTCAAGAACCCCGTATTTTAGCGGGCGGTCATGTGCGAGGCGGAATCAAGGGAGCAGTTAAGCACGCCCTGGAAATAGGTGCTGGTCCGATGCAAATATTCATCGGTTCACCACAAACATGGATTGCTCCCGAGCCCGGAGCAACGGATATTAGCGATTTCAAAAAGGCAGTGATCGAACACCAGCTTGGCCCCGTTTTTGTGCATGGTTGCTATCTGGTTAATTTGGCCGCCTCGTCCATCGATAATCTTAAGAAGTCCATCGAGAATCTCTATTTGGGGTTGCGTTATGCTGATGCAATCGGCGCTGCCGGGCTCATCTTTCATCCGGGTTCGGCAGGAAAAGGCGATGAGAGCGAAGCTATAGAGAAAGTTGTGAAATCACTGGAAATCGTGTTACATGAGTATTCCGGTAACTGCCGGCTGTTGCTGGAAGTTTGCGCAGGACAGGGTGGCACCATCGGAAATCGTTTCGATCAACTGGGCCGGATATTGAACGCCATGGGGAACGATAAGCGGTTGGGCATTTGCTGGGACACCTGTCATCTATACAGCGCCGGCTATGATATTGCTACCGAAGATGGTCTTGAAAGAACAATGGATGAGTTCCATCGAACAGTCGGCTTCGAGTGGTTGCTCGCTATTCACGCCAACGATTCCAAAACGCCGCTTGGTTCAAGGAAAGATCGACATGAAAATATCGGTCAAGGACATATTGGAGAAGCGGCTTTCGCTCGAATGCTGTGCACCCCCTCACTGCGTTCGCTCCCGTGGATATTGGAGGTTCCAGGTTACGAAAACAAAGGTCCCGACAGAAAAAGCATCGAATTGCTTCACCGACTCTCCAGACAATGACTCTTTCGAAATTTCAGTGGTACTGATGGTGCGTACCCGCAAGACTTACCGGATAAACTATTGACGAAAAAATATAAAGCCACTTAAACATGTCGTAGCATAATTTTCGGAAAATTTATGTGACTTAATCAGGGAGTTTTGAAATTCCAATTTCAGTGAACTTCAAGGTTTGGAGGGTCTTATGACAATTATTGCCTGACAGTGGAGGAGTGCACGTTGGGGAATCACTAATTTCTTTCGGGATTTCCTTAGTGGGCGCTTTGGACGACCAATGTCAAGATAGTTACGGGGAAACAGGGCGGGGGAAGCCTGTACATGGGTATTTCTTGGGCTGAGCGACTATATGAATTCGGGTACCATGCGTACTCGGCCAATGATTATGGTTCGGCGATCAAGTATCTCTCACTGGCCGTGAGAGAACAGTTTGACCACTGGCAGGCACATTTCTACCTGGCCATTTCATATTTTCAAACTGGACAGTTTGGTAGAGCATTTCTAGAGTTTTGCATTATCGAAAATTGTGCTGAAGATCAGGATCTGAAGCAGCAAGCGTCTGTTGCCTTGAAGAATTTACGGCGACTGCCTTTTTTTACGGTAGCGGCGAGCGGAGCCGCATAAGCCAGACAGTCAAAGATTAGATGTAAAGGGAGAGGGGAACAACAATCTCGGGGGAAGGCTATAATGGCGTACCCGCGGCGGTGGTAGTTACCTGGATTGAGCTGTGCACTACGACGATTTCATTATTAAGCTGGATAAACAACTGCAGGAAAGCAATTGTCACATCTGGCGAAAGCCGCTTATCTCCGATAGTCGCGAAGTGGCTTTGTTTGCGACACAAATCCACTGGAATATAGTTCGAATTCCAGTGCACCTGTTTGTAGACTTCATCGCTGAGCCCAAGCCTGCAGATTTTCAGAGATTCTCCGAAGAAGGACTGGAGTATGGCAAACGTGCGTATTCTTCAGAGCTTCTCGGTCTCAAGCTGCTGGTGAGTTCGCTGGCGATTATTCCGTGCATAGTCTGCGAAAAGGCCCTGCCCGAAACCATTTCTTACGTTACTACCCGCGAGGCGAAGGGAGGCTGGAAAGTCAACTCTCTGGTGCATGGGTTAGACATATACCCGGTTCTCTACTGCTTAAGCAATAATCGCACCTACCACTGGACTGGAAAATCCACGATGCGCAGTGCAGTCTGGCCCTACTCGAGGCGATTGGTGGAAGGCACTCTAGCAGCGATAACGAGCACTCCGCACTCCAATGCTCCGTGTCAGCCGCCGCATAATTCCACCAGCTCGAACCATGACAATGGACAATGGTGGGAAGGCCAAAACTCCGCTTAGTTTTGAAGTGAAGTGCCAATATCAAATTCCCGGGGATCACGCTTTCCCGGTTCCGGGGCAGGGACTCGAGTAAGTCTTTAGTGTTTCTTTGTGACCGCTAAATGGCCCGAAGTAGACTTCGCTGCCCAAGAGCAAAGTTAGCAAAGGGTGTTGAGGCATGGGTCAAAATCGGTTGACGTTCCACCGGTGGTCAATAAGACACTATCACACTCCTGTCTACACGGAACACGCACCTGTTGAAATCGATTTGCAATTGGGGAAATCTTGTAACAGTGTACCTTTCGAGTAAAAGAATGCTTTAGACTCGAGTAATTCCGAAGATCACTCGACTAAGGCGGAGCCTAAAGGCAGTGGATTCAGCTAAAGGACTTTCTCATGATTGATGTTCGTTTCTCTTCGCAGGCCTTTGCATCGGCGGAACTCGACAGCGATGAGGCTCGAATTCTGGCCGACCAACTCGCCGACGAAATTACGGATCATCTGGCTCCGCTATTAAATGAAAAGCTAGCTGAAATTGCCGCCCAGCTCAACGCGATGGGTCACAATCTTCGTCTCTATGACGATTCGGAGCAGGGGGCAATCTCCTACCGAGATGATTTTCAGATGGGCACCCAGTATGTATGCCGATTGCGACTGGCACTTGACGTGGTGGTCTCAACGGGATACTCCCATTTACTTGATCCCGACAATATCTAAACCGGGAACAATGGCCTCGGCGCCCACCGCTTCGACGCCATTGGTCTCAACGAGAATCGCATCACTAACTACTTCGGTTCGACCTTCTTGAAAGTCAGTGATTCCTCAAGTACTGACGAGCAAATTGAGCCTGTGTGCGGAGACGGCCATTTCGTAAGATCGTTGCGATTGCTGCTCGCTTCTTTGAGCCACAATGTAGTTGAGCCCGTTCTTCGCATCTGAATGCAACAGTTCAAACGCTCTGTCGAGGTCACTGGCGGCGTCGCGCGCCACATTAGATCCGATCATCGGGAGCATTTCCCGGGCATGCTGCAACGTGTGCAAGTTGCAACTAGTTCGGTCAAGAGCCGCCACCGTCTGCAACAGGCAAAAGTAATCGTCTGCACGCCAAGCTGATGCTACCAATGGCGCCAGCTTGGCGTAGGATATTTGCTCTTTCACCAGTGGCATTGTCAATTCACCTCGCGGCAAGCTCACCTAGGTGCGATCGAGTCGTCTTTCTTATTGAGAAATCTGTTTTCATCCAGAATTAATCGGTTGGCGACCAAACGATTGGCAAGTGTCTCTTAACAATTTTTTCTCCTCTATCACCGTAATAACACCACGTACATCGAAACTCTACAACCGTCACAAGTTCCGTTATTTCGTGTTCGGAAAGCGACTTGGATACATCTCACCATTTAATCTGCCCCGACAGATCATCCCCGAATACGCACCAGGGAGGGAAAGATGAAATCTGCGGGAAGCTATAGTCAAAACCGATACATTGATGCTAGACTGGAATTAACGTAGAAAAAACGGTTACTTAAATATTAGACCACCGTAAGGTCGTCACGCAGAATGAGACATCGTGACGGCAAGTAAAAAGGAGTTGCAAGCGAAATGAATACCATTACCCGCCGGACCGAATATGCAGGCCACCCCGCAAGTCTGTCTGGTACCTCACCTGCTGCTGAGCTCGCCCTGGCTACAACTGAAGTACATGCGCTGATCGATGGGTGGCTGGCGGAGGATTTCGGGACTGCCGGCGACATTACTGCCATCGCTACGATTCCTGAAACCAGTATTTCTCAAGCCACATTGTGTGTAAAACAGCCATGTGTTCTTGCTGGCATCTCTATTTTTGAGGCCATTCTTAAGCGAGTAAACCCGGCTATTGAATTTGAAGCGCTGCAAGCCGACGGAAGCAAAATTGATGCAGTTCCCTCATCAGTGGCCAGAATTCAAGGACCATCAAGAGGAATATTGGCGGCAGAGCGCACCGCCCTTAACGTACTTCAACGCTTGAGCGGAATAGCGACGACGGCGCGAAAGTTTGTTGACCTGGCCGGACCGGCTGGAATCAAAATTCTGGATACGCGCAAAACAACGCCCGGGCTGCGAACGCTCGAAAAGTGGGCAGTTCTGGCTGGTGGCGGTACAAATCACAGATTCGGACTTTACGACCGCATCTTGATTAAGGACAATCACGTTGCCATCGCTGGCGGGGTCACTGAAGCAATAAACAGAGCGCGAAAAGTTTTTCCCCAACATAGTATTGAAGTAGAAGTGACCAATTTCGATCAACTTGACCAGGCAGTAAACAGCAGAGCAGACACGATTATGCTCGACAACATGGCACCGGAAATGGTGCGGGCCGCAGTTGCTCGAATTGGTGGCAGAGCCTTCGTGGAAGTTTCCGGCGGCGTAAACCAGGACAACATTAGGCAATACTTGATTGCCGGAGTAGATGCAATCTCAATTGGAGCCCTGACCCATTCGGTTCAAAGCATTGATATAAGCCTCGAGGTTGAGGAAAAGTAACATGTTATCCACACCAATACCCCGTATTGAAGCCGCTCACATTGCCGCTTTGACGGCGGAGATACTTGAGCTGAAGCGCAAGCGAAATGCAGTAATCCTGGCGCATAATTATCAGATTGCCGAGATTCAAGATCTGGCAGATTTTGTCGGTGACTCCCTGGGACTTTCCCAGCAAGCTGCAAAAACGCCAGCGGACGTCATCGTATTTTGCGGTGTTCATTTCATGGCGGAGACTGCCGCGATTCTCTGTCCATCCAAACGGGTACTACTGCCTGATCTTGATGCAGGTTGCTCGCTGGCCGACTCGATAAGGGTAGAACAGCTACGAAGCTGGAAAGCGGAATACCCCGGAGCTGTGGTAGTTTCATACGTTAACACTACGGCGGAGGTTAAGGCTGAGTCCGATTATTGCTGCACGTCGGGAAATGCGCTAAAGATAGTTCAGTCAATACCGGAGGATCAAGAAATACTTTTCTTGCCGGATCAGTTTCTCGGCTCGTGGGTGCAAAAAATGACCGGCCGAAAGAATATGCATATTTGGATGGGCGAGTGTCACGTACATGCAGCCATACCTCCGCTGCGAATTGACGAAAAAATGAAGGAATTCCCTAACGCCGAGTTGCTCATTCACCCTGAATGCGGGTGTCTTACACCATATCTAGATCGGGTGATTCGTCAAAACGGGAGCTGCTCGCTTAAGGTGGCATCCACCGAAGGTATGATCCAACGTGCTGCCAATTCTTCCGTAAGCGAATTTGTTGTTGCAACCGAAATCGGTATTTTGCATCGTCTCAAAAAAGAGAATCCGCAAAAAACATTCCACCCCATAGACAACGAAATGAGTTGCAAGTACATGAAGATGATCACCGTTGAGAAACTGCACAGAGCTCTCAAGGAAGATATCTACCCGATAACAGTAGCTGGCGACATAGCCCGAAAGGCAAAAACAGCCATCGATCGAATGATCTCTATTTTCTAGCGCTGCCCTCCACCGTACAGGAGAATCAGTATGACCCGTCACCATCCCGCAAGTGCTTCTGGTGGTCGCCTTCTTCGCACGTCGATGCGACAATTCGATGTAATTATTGTTGGTTCCGGAATTGCCGGACTTCTCTTGGCGTGCGAAATGGATTCACGAGGGCTGAGATCACTCTTGTTGTGCAAAGGTGCTCTGGCCCAGTCAAACACGTCCCATGCGCAGGGCGGGCTGGCCGCCGTCACGGGAGACAATCCGTTTGACTCCCCCGACCTTCACCTGCTCGACACGCTCAAGTCCGGCGCCGGATTGACAGACCCGGCGGTGGCGAGGTTGATGGTTTCTGACGGAACCAGGCTAATTGCCAGGCTTGAGGAATTGGGCGTTCATTTCGACCGTAGTGATAACCGAAGAGATCTCGCCCTTGAAGGTGGACACAGCCATTCGCGAGTGTTGCACAGTAAAGACTCTTCCGGCCGAGCAATTACCTCGGCGCTCATTGACCTGATCTTGGAGTCTGGTCGACTGACAGTTCGGGAGAACTGCTTTGTGTCTGAACTCTTGCTTCAAGATGGCCAGTGCTGCGGAGTGCGAGTACTCACTGATGATGGCACCACCAATCTCCTGGCTAATCACGTAGTGCTGGCCACAGGCGGTCTCGGGCGTGTGTTTGAAAGAACCACAAATCCGCGAACTGCCACCGGCGACGGTATTGCGATGGCAGTTCGGGCCGGTGCACGACTTGCCGACATGGAGTTTGTACAGTTCCATCCCACTGCGCTGGCAGTGCCTGGTCAATCCACATTCCTTATAAGCGAAGCGGTGCGTGGTGCAGGCGGAGTACTTCTGGACAAACAAGGTGAACGATTTGCGTTCAGGTATTGCAAGGACGGCGAACTGGGTACCCGTGACCATGTGGCGCGCGCGATTCATTCCACAATGCTTGAGGAGAACGCGGATTTTGTAAAGCTTGACATGCGACCAATCGGGCGCGACAAAATCGAGTCGAAGTTTCCAGCTATTGTTGCGGCTTGCCGAAGCCGAGGAATTGATCCGCTGAACGAGCCACTACCTGTAGCACCAGCCGCTCATTATTTCATGGGCGGAATCTGGACTGATACCAGTGGAAGAACTACAGTGCCCGGACTGTACGCCATCGGCGAGTGTGCGTCTATAGGACTGCACGGTGCTAATCGCCTGGCGAGTAATTCCTTGCTTGAAGGCGGGGTTATGGCACTACGCCTGGCCGACTATCTGGCCGGCGCATCGGGTTCCCGGGTGTTTGCTCGGGTGAAGACAATAACAGGCAAACCAATTCTAACCACTCGCGATTGCACGGCAGAGAGAGTAGATCTTTTCCGAAAGAAGATGAACGCAGTTGCGGGTCTGGTAAGAACTGGTGAGCGACTGGCGGAATTTTCTGCAGATCGTTCTGGACCTCTTTTGATCGCAGTGTCGCCCTGCCAACTTGAGCTGGAGGCAGCTAACATTGGTTTGCTCGGTGGATTAATTGTGCATGCTGCACAGAATCGATGCGAGTCGAGAGGTGCTCACTGGCGCGCGGACTATCCCGCCACAAATGACTCCATGTACCTGAGGCGCTTCTTTATGACATTGAAGGAAACAGGCTGGCTGCCGGTTACCGAAGCCGTTTTAGAAATGCCCGGCGCTTGAGCATTAGTGGTCTGGGGAAAGAATAATTCGTGAGTCGATGGTAATTTTATCGGCCGCCACCGGATGCGGTGCCAGACTTACGGATCTTGTGCGCGTTTGCTCATCTTCATTGAGCAGAAACACCGGTAGCTGATCCCTTGAAGCGATTCCCCTGAAAAGCACATGTTGAATGGCACTGCGCATAGCACCATTTGGTCTTTCCGGTTCGCGCTGAATTTCATTGGAACCGCCGGTAGTGACCACACATTTAGTCGGGCAAAGATCTTCACACCAATAGGTGAGCAACCAGCCGAATATGGCGATCACTGCAACGATCCCGCAAAACATTATTGTGGGCGTATTTGCGAATTGTTGTTTCATGAGAGATAGCTTGCACGATTAATTTAATTTTGACAAGACTTTTTTTGAAAGTTCAAAAAAATGCTGACGAAGTCATTGGAGATTTATGCTGGTGTAATTGAATCGAGTCGAACCTGCGCAAAGAACAAGTGAAGTTCAACGCAGAAATGCGCTACCTCTACATTCACTATTTTTCGCCTGAAGACAACCAGCTTCCCGCTGGTTACCGCAGAACGGGACCATGAGGACTGATTTTCACAAGCGAACAGTTATTTGTTTGCGAGTATATTAGCATGGCCCCTGTCGTTGCTTTTGGCACTGTGATAGATGAACGATACCAAGTGCTTGTCGTACTGGATGAAGGTGGGATGGAGCGGCGGTTATAGGGTTTCTGGAACTGGTAAATGTGGCATTGAAAAACTTTGCTGTGTTCTGGACAGCAACAGGTAACGGTGCACCGATAAAATTTCCAGGCTCAGGTCCTAGCATGACTCAAACGTCTGGAATTCCAAATCTCCAGCGCTTTGTGCCTTTTCTTCATACCTTCCTGCGCAACTTTAGCCAGATCTTGAGGAGTCAGCAGTTTGTCGAAGACTCTATCACCTACATTGGCAGCTGCTTTGGGTGTTTTGTAACTCAATTCACGAGCGATCTCGGCCCAGCTCTTTCCAACGGCGAGCAAGTCTAGCATTCGAGCTTCTTTAGCAGAGATGTCATCACGAATGAAGACATGGCGCATTTGAGACGCAACTAGAATTACCTCGCCCTTGATTGCCATTTTTAGCTCTGAAAGCATCTGGGGTACTTCTGATATCTTGGCCCGTTTACAAAGATACCCGTCGCAACCGGCAGCCAGAGCACGTTGCCCATCGGCCGGTGCTTTGGAATTAGTCAGTACGATAATAGTTCCGTAGAAGCCTTGCTGATGTCGCAACTCCTCCAGAATACGGATACCTGCCAGTGAACTTACGTTCTTGTCACCCACTTTTAACGGAAGCTGCAGGTCGAGGAGTACGCAATCACATTGGTGAACTTCCGGCGAACGCACTCGCTTAAGCGCCTCCTCTTCGCAGTTGATCACATCGACCACCTGCAATTCGGGATCTCTCTCAATTACCTCTCGCAAGGTGTTTGAGAAGAGTTCATCATCTTCTACAATCAATATCTTGGTCATTTCAATCACCGGTTCCCTGTTTCGCCGTTTCTAGTAGTCTCCTGTCGATGACGGGATGATCGGTAAGAGTTGCCTCCTGCGGGTCTACCATCGTCATAAAATGCTCTTCTTGCGAAGTGCGACTATCTGAACATATCGGAAGCTTAAGTTTGAAAGTTGTTCCCTTGCCCACTGTGCTAGTCACCGAAATCTCACCTCCCATAGACTCTACCAGAGTCTTGGCTATATCCAATCCGAGCCCCTGACCGTCCTTCTTTTCGGGATTCACTCGATAGCCGGGTTGAAAGATGTGTTCCAGATGTTCTGCTGCGATTCCCTTGCCGCTATCGGAAATAAGCACACTGTGAAATGTGCCGTTGCTGTCCAGTGAGACAAACACGTTAGTTTCAGCAGGGTTGTGCTTGATCGCATTTCTAATAATGTTATCTATAACACGAGAAAGTTCCAGCGAGTTCGCCTTGACCCACATCCGGGAGTCGGGGCGCTCCCAGTTGATAGTGTCATTATGCTTCTCGGCCAAGGGTCCTTGTCCATCAACGCAATCGTCCAATACTCCCACAAGGTCGCACAATGCAGACTCATTGTTGGACAATTCAGGATTCGTCTCATAATCGTATGACTGTACAAGCTGGTCGATCAATTCGCCTAGCTTGTCTGAAGATTTGACCAGTCGGGTTATCTTTTCATTGGCAACGGACGATTGCAGTTCCATCATTTGCAGTTCGGCAATGGTCCAGTTGAGAACGCTAACTGGCGCGTTCAGATCGTGATTAATGCGCCGAACGAATTCACGTCTGCGTTTGCGATCAGATAACATCTCGCGGGCCTGAGCCTCGGCCTGTTGCCTTGCCAGCTCTGATTCGAACCATTCTCGCTCGAGATACAATTTGTCTTGCGCAGATTGAAGTCGTACTTGAAAGCTATCTTCCTTCTCTCGCTCTCGTTCCCAGATAATAGCAGCAAGAGTGCCCAATCCCAATGCCAATGACGGAACAAAGATAGGTACTAGCAATCCGCTTTGAGCAAAGATCACACATGCCACCACATATGTGCTCATCAGCGTAAGGCAATAGAAACCGATGTCCAGACCCAGGCGAACAAATCTGCCGCTTCGCCGCGCGGTTAAATGAGCGGGTCCGGCATGTTGAAGTTCTTTCCAGAATAACCAGAAGAGTCCACCGGCTATACCTGCTGCCAGCAGATACAGTAGCGATTGCCCCAGGTGTTCGATATCGCCCCGAGCAGTCATGAATCGTCGAGGCCAGGAGTGGCGTGATACTGTTTCCATTGCATTGGCAAGAATCTCCGTTCCGCTCATGAGGTTTTCACCCTCATTGGTAAATGGAGTGCTATACACGTCAGTGATACCATCACCAACAAATACAATGGCATCTTTAACCTTCACATCGTCGCTGCGGGTCTGCCCCATCAGCATGGCTTTCTTCTCGGGATCGAGGAGATAGTGAAGTGGTCTTACTGGATACAATTCGCTGTTTGGCGGAGCGGCGAAGTCGATATCCATAAGTGTTGGAATGTCTTTGGGGATACTCTGGCCGATTGCCTTAAGCCCCTTCACTATCAGCGATTCGTGATCTTGTCCCAAACCGGGCAGCGTGGTCCAAATTCTTCGAACAACTTGATCGCCATCTTGATCAACCGAAGTGATACCGGTATACTTTGCCTGAACATCTTCACCGGGCTCAAGCTTAGCCAGTTCGTCAAGAACGCCCACCGGTGAGGTTGGGGCTTCAAGCTCCAGAATGGGTCCCGCGCTTCTTCTATTGACTGCCCGCACCATGAATATCGGAACCGGACGTCCGTATTTTCCTGAGGAGCAATCGTGAATTGCCTTCGCTAGATATTTGTCGTCGGAACTGTATTGTGGAAAATCGTTATCGAGAATAATCAAGCGAGCTCCTGCCTTGGCAAGAAACTCCACCATTCCGGCGATGGTTGAGCGAGGAATGGGGTGTTGCAAAAGCGGCTTGATCCATGGTTCCTGTTGCAGGGCTTCCTTTTGCGGTTCGTCTTCCACCGTATGGTTGAAGATTACTATTTTGTTGCAGGCAGACGGGTGGTTGTTTTCCAAAAGCCAGCTTAGAGTGTAATCCCATGCATACCAACTCCTGGGATACTCATGCTGTTCATGGTAGTTGTAAAGAGCAAGCGGATTGAGACGTTTGAGGCTTTCCTTCGACCAGATCAGCCACTGCCGCGCTTCGAAGCGTCGGTTAATCGTTTGTAGCTCTTGACGATCGAGGATGCCGGACAGCTGAATTAGACTGCCAACAAAAACTGCAACGGCGACATACACCGAAAACAGGCTCAAGTAGAGCTTTCTCTTGCTCGTTACCGTCTCCGCGGAGATAGCTGCATCCTCCCTCAAGTGCCATCATCTATATGCCAAGTTTCCAGCGATTCGAGTCGCAATGGAAACAATCGGCAAAGTTCCGGCACTGGAGTCCCTAGTTGGTGCGGCCGCCCATAATATTGATATTGACGAGATCTGAACCACTTCGACGATCGCTCAATACGCCAGAGTTAATTGGTGACGAGAATGGTGTCGCTGCCGGTGCCTGCGGCAGCGCGAGTCCTCGTACACCCGCCGTGAAAGATGTTTGTACGGATGTAGCGCTAACATTGGAAATGGGATTTGAGAAGATTGGTACTTGCGTAGGTGGCGCATTGAATGTGGGCATCTGCTGGAACACCGGCAATGCATGCGGTAAGGCCGCAGTCATACCAGTGGTTCTCTCGATGGTCGCCATTGTCGGCGGTCTGTCCATGATCGCGCGCGTCGCCGCTACTTCACCAATCTTCACAGAGTCGCCTGGCTGATTGAGCAAGTAAGACGTTGTTGTGGTGGGAAATTCCTCAGCCGCGATACTAGAAACAGGGCGTCCAAACATAGCCGGCAGAGGTGCAGCTGAAATTACACGGGCCGATGCCTGCACCACGGAATTGACATTCTCCAGATTGGGAACTGTGCCTACTGGATGAAGATCGGTATACGCAATCTGCGGCAATGCTACTCCACCGTTACCCACATTGGGTCCAATCATGTATGCGGTGGTACTGGGAACGGCCACGATTTTGAAGTTCTTGATAATATTTCGATCCGGCTTGCCGCCGACGATTTCGTTAATGCTGTCGGGCAGGGAGAATCCGGGCACTTTCGCGACTGCATCCTGAATAAGCTGGTAGCTCGGAATCGGATTCTCACCCCCAATCATGGGATCGTCGAGAATGGCTTTTGAATTGGCGGTGTACGCGAGTGTTTTAGTGAACTTATCCTGAAAAATCACTTCTCCCTTCTTCGGATTGAGCCGTATATCAGGGAGGTCGGCGACAGGTTTTTTGTTGATATCGGGAGTTGCCTCGGTTTTATTTGGAGCCGTCAAATTAAAGTGAGTAGGGGTTTTTAGCGTGCCCAAAACCCGGACCTCGTAAACCACTCCTGGAGTTAAGTGAACAACACTTTTGTTTTGCAAATTTACGACATCGATGTTGCCTTCCAGCACGGAGATTTTTTCCACATCTTTGCGACACTCAACATAGACTGTAGTGCCGTGCACTCTGGCCTGCAGAACCTTCGTCCGAATGTCGTACGGAGCCTTGTCCGGGCGGTCCTTCTTTAGTTGAAATCTTAAGCTGCCTTCCTGAAGGAAAACGGATCGCTTCGATGGTCTAATCTGAATCACAGTCTGTTGCCAGATGCGTGAGACAACTGACGCCCACTTAATTTCGGCCCAGGAGTTCTTCCCTGTTCCAAGAACCGATCCTTCCGCCAGCAAGTCGTTGACCTTTGCCGGCTGAGGTTCACCAAGCAGCTCCTTCGATTCGTCAATCATGTCGGCTTTAATGACTTCACCGGCAGCGCGCATCAACAGCGCGTGATTTGCAGGCAAGCTGGTGGTGTCACCAACGGGCAAATTAGCCGCGAGCGCCACCGAGGGAGCCAATCCACCACCGGAAATCAGAATCACAGACAGGAAGGTCGAAACCTTCACTTGTACCGAATTCATAGATGTCTCCTCCGCCTGAACGGTCTGAACGAACCACGCCAAGATGCCTGCTGTCTCTCTCAGGGACTAGGTCTTTAGGGCACCACCCCTTGAAAACCTAAACAAGATATACCCTGACAAGGCACCTAAATAAAAGCTTAACGGCTTCATTTCCAACAAATCAATTGGAAAGTCTTTACAAATCACCGGATGCTAGGCAAAACGCACACGGGGACCCAATGCTCTCGACCCGAATTCAACTACGGCATGATAGAGATTGTCTGAGAAACTCTGCATAGTTGCCGTGCGAACAGCGGGGTTTCGCTCAAGTGCCAACTCAAGCACCCGGCGGATTTGCTCGCCCAGTGCCAGATCTCCCAACTCGCTGTTATCCACCAGAACGGGACCAGTCTTTCTGTACTTGAGAGCACCGGAAATAGACATTTCGAAAGGCAGTCTACCAGTGAGTGCTTCAAACAAAACCAGGGCAAGCTGGTAAACATCCGTGCTATAGCTGCAAGGCAATTCGGTAAACTGCTCTGGAGCGGCATACAGTAGGCTGCCACTGCTACTTTCGTCATTTGCAAGACCAGTCGATTCGACCGTGGTCGCTATTCCGAAATCGTAGAGCACAACTCTGTCGTGGCCGTCTTCATCGAGAATCATGATATTAGACGGCTTGATGTCTTTGTGTATAACACCTTGATTGTGAGCGTACTCTAGAGCTGCTGCCACCTGCAGACAAATGTTTGCTGCTCGCTCTAGAGGTAGAGCCTTCTCCTCCGCGAGCAGTTGTTCCAGTGTCTGACCATGCAACAGATCCATGACGATAAAGGGATCACCGTCTCGAGTCTCACCCTGGTCTGTCAACTTCACTATATGACCATGATTCATACGCTTGAGGATTTCCGCTTCTTTTCTCAGCAATTCACCAGCTTCTTCAGCTCTATCAGTGTCAGCTATTTTGAGCGCTAATACCTCGCCATCAGAAAATCGGATAGCGCGATAAACAGTGCTCAAACCGCCCTTGCCGAGAATGCCCGCAAGTTTGTAAATATGCCCGTCTCGGGCAATGAGCACGTCGCCCTCCCGGCTCTCTTTGCGAGCCGTTTGCAGCACACTGCCAAACGTAGATACAGTTCCATACATAATTTGTTACTTGTAAGAAAATAAGTGGCGCGAACCAACAACACATAACACCTATGTTAGGGTGTCGTTTTCCAACGAAGCAATTGGATGACAATCGAATGCTCCTTACCGTGTGATTGCCATGGCACTGGACGTCATTTACCTGAAGGCGAAGGATCGTTTTCCGGGCTGGCATGTCCACAAGAACGACATGGATCTGTTCTCAGGAGTCCAGAAAGACCGAGTACGATGGACACACGACAGAGGACAAGCATGAACTCCTACTTAGTCCTGAACGCTCTCGCAGTCAAGTCCTTGCGAACGAGCTAGTGGCGCGAACAACGAATGAGCCCTAGTTGCGGTACTAGTTCCGCAGAGGGATAGGTGGCTATATTCGAAAAGAAGTCAGCAAACTTTGTCGGGACATGCATCAGAGAATGTTCGACTTCCCGCGATCAGTTGCTCTTCGAAGGATCTGCCGCGACATTGGCCACTCCATGCTCCAGCAGAATAGTGCGATCTCCCGCAACGATCAGCAACTCTTTCGACTCCGGGAGCCCCGATTTCCTAATAATTACATTGCCCGCCTTCACATGTACAAGCTGGTGGATTGAGTCGAAAACACACTCACTGTTCTGCCAGCAACGAACTACGACGTCGGCGAATTGAACTTCACACCACGATGTCTTTCCTGTCTTCACTACCGCACGAGATGGCAGCTCACAATTGGTGGACACGATTGTGTCGGATGCTGTAGCGCCAGCAAAAACTTCTCCAGTCGACCGGGTGAGGCGCAGAGCACTGCTAGTGGGGTTGGCGGTCTCAGGAGCCGCCGGGGCGGGGCTGCCAAACATCAGGGCCGGCTGAGCAGCACCCGGCATCAGGGCGATGGGCATCGGGTCGACTGCAGTCTCCGGTCCAGTCACAGCTATTGCAGGCAGGGAACAGCCACACAAGACTATTATCAAAAGACTAACTATTCGACCAGTCATCGGGAAGCCATACTCGGGAATGTACTAATTCTCCTATTACAAATACCAACTGCTCAAGTGGACTTTTCCAACAAAGCTGATGGACTTCTTGCTGATGTCATGACGCGAAGAATCAGCATGAACAGATCAGCTGTGTGATTAATCGAAATTCAAGAGACTACCGCCACTATATGAAGTGTCAACTTTAGAAAGGACAATCAAATGCGATCGATATTATGAAAGTGTTCTTGATTGAGCAATGGTTCAAGGAGTGGAGAAAAATGAATATGGAACGCCCGTTGATGTCGGAAAACAGTCCTGGATGGATGGCATTCGTATGGATATCATTTGCAGCATCCATAGGGTCGATGTCGCTCGGCATCTACCACTTACCGGTAGAATTTTGGATCAAGGGTTACATGGCAATGGGGCTGCTATTCAGCGTTGGCTCTTGTATTACACTTTCAAAAACCCTTCGTGATAATCACGAAGCGAGAAAACTCATCAATAGAGTTACCGAGGTCAAAACGGAACGCATGCTTCATGACTATGAGATGAAGGACACTGTAAGGATTTAACAGTCGGAATTATTGTTTGGTTGTTGTCGGATGATTGACGAAACACTGCCGTGAATTTGCACTATAGATCAATTCCAACAGCAGCAGTTGATGCTACGCAAAAAGATGGTTCGTCTTTTATCAGCTCCTGAAAAATATCATTCAGACAAAGAATTGAAGGAGGAGAAGGCAATTCGTCTACGGCGACGTTTGCAAAGTTGCACTCTGCCAGTGAGGTGGGTTGAATTTGAGGAGTTACTCGTTTTTCTACGGACCTTGACGCTACGTTCCTTGCAGGGGTACTCAATTTCCGGGTGGTTCGACTGGTATTTACGAATTTAGTCATGACGACTCCGATGTCCCTTTCACTAACAGGGTACGATTGATGTGTAACATGAACGTAACGGCCATCCACAAGTACAAAAATAGCCGGCAACGCAAGTGGATAACCGCAGGTGTCGACCGGAACGAAGTTCCACGTGAAATGAATCTACTACATGATTCTGACCGATACTTGACTGGATTGAATTATTCATCTGCGCGCGCTGGCTGTAACCAGGATAGGAATTGAATCTTTTTTGGGGCATTCGCCAGATTCTTCTGGTGGCTGACAGGGTGAGAAGACAGGGGGAAACCCGAACAATCAGTTGTCAAGATTAAGGCTGCGTTTGGACGAATCTCCTGCTACACTGTTGTTGATGCCAGGTTGAGGTTTACCATGACTAAAGAAATGCTCATCACGTTCCTTATATGTCTAGTTATCGGAGCGATAACGAATGGAATGGGCGGCGCCACGTAAGGTGCGCCAGGATCAGAAGTCGCGATAAGCGTTTTAACCTAGGCTATGTCTTGGTCGAAGGCAGGACCGACATGTCTGCCTGGTCGTGTGCCGATCCAATAGCATCCCGCAAGGACACCAATGGGGTGTCAGTCGGAGTGACCGATTGCGTTGCGAAGTTATAGATTCAATAACGAGGGAAATTTTTCACCTCCTTTTGGCTTTCGTTGCAACTGAGGCAATGCCATCCTCTGGATTAAGATGTATTCGTTGATTTTCCACATCTCTCTTGAAGCGAGTCCTTCACTAAAGGGAAGAGCTTGTAAAAAACTGCAAGAGATGACGATTCGGTTTTTCCGTACCTGGATTTCCAGCGCGAACCTCGTTGATTATCCATCTGGCAATTCCACAAAACAGCAGCAGGCGGCACCACCGAACAATTGGTTGCAGGAAAAATCCTGCGGCGATGCAGTTTTTCCAGGGCTGCCCCCGGTCCAGGCGCAGAACCTCAAGGACGCCCCCCCGGGGCGCGTTCGACGATTTTTCCAGCGGCGCTAATGGAAAAATGCCTCTGAGTTGTATTACTGGACTTTGTGCCAACTGACCGAAGTTATGCGACCCTAAAGGTATCAAGTGAACGCCCCCGGTGAAGGCAATCTGATGACATGTTGCCTGAAACGAAACCACCGTACCAGAAAAGGTATTGGCAATGGAATACATGAACTTGTGGCCAATTTTTGCAGCGATTATGCTGTGTTCCACCGTCGCGGTGGTCGCAATGAATCGAGTCCTGAACTGTGCAATGAGTCCAGAGAACAAAGGGACTGCTCACACTCTCTCGGCAATTGAGCTCGGGTACCTGCTTCGTGACGGTGACATGGGGCACTGCGTAGCGGTGCTGGTCGTTGACCTCATTCAACGATCCATCAAAGCACCGGAAGGAACCATTGCGGAAAAACACACCACCCTTTACAAAGAGCAGATCCTTCGCTCCATAACGAGCTATCTGCGAACAAAGGCAGAGCAAAAAACAACCGAGATCATTGACCTTAAAACACTCAAAACCCCTTCTGGAGTAATCACAAATATCCGCAAGGTACAGCTTTTCTTTGTCAAGAAACTGCACCCGTTCGTTTCTGAGATCGTTCGCGATCCACGACATTTAAAGAAGTATTTCAGTCCAGCAGGCATACTGCGTGTGATGGTCGATCTCTATTCCACCGGTGTACGAGTATCGCTGGAACAAGATCTTAAGGCTGAGCTAATAGCGCGTGGACTTGTTGTCACTGATGAAGCTCGGGCCGAATGTGCCAAGAAGATGTGGCTCGGAGCAATACTTGGAGCAATTGGAGCCATCTTATTGATTGGCACCCTTTTTTGGCCAAACGGGATATTACTTGCCTCTTCTATTTCCGTGGCCGCGGTGGTGAATGCAATTGGACTCAATGTTTTGCTATCAGTTCGCTCATATCTTCCATTCTACGAGGAAGTTGGTATCGTCTTGCAAAGTGTGGCACGTAGCGGAGTTCGCTTGACGCTGTTGCGTGCATTATTTGGATCCGCGCAGGTACTCTTTGGATTGGCATTCGTCATAGTTGCAGCGCTGGCTCTCTTAGTTGAGGGACTGATAGTTTATTGGATAAGTGGTACCATTGCCCCGATCCAATATCCGTTAATAGCGTTGGTATTTCTTGCGCTGCTTTCGATTCATTTCTTCGCGTGCGTAATGCTGGCATTCAAGGCTATTACTATTGAACGGACGCCTCAGCCCACGGTGGCTGGTCATATAGCGATTCGGCAGTACAAAAACGGACTAAAAAATCTGAGCCCGATAAGTGTTTTGAACGAGTCATTTAGTAGCACCGAGTACGATGAACGATTATCGATGCTGGTATCACTCTACGGTATTGAAACGTTGTGGTTTCTGTTATAGTCGGTGCAAGAAAATTTTTGCAGTTGTGCCGCCTGCATATTTCACCCCGTTGAATCGCTTCTGAAATAATATTGACAGAGCGTGCGGAGCGGTGCCGGGAGATCCGCTTCGACCGATTTTTGACAGCGGATTCATCGCAATTTCTCAATGCGAATTTTGAGCATTTCAATTCAAGAATGAGCGTAGCATTTGGCGCAATAAGAGAACTGGCTCCTTTAGCACTAACAACATTGTAGATAAACAGATTCAAACTTGCTCGCTAGACGCGAAACTACACTTTCTTCGTGCGCCGTTCCGCTGGAACTAAGGTAGCCAGATAAGAAGTTAAATCAGGGCAAATCCCGGACAATCTCTCAATCATTTTCCCTGGTGCGGTCAAAACAATTTCGTGACTACCGCCCTTTTCCACCGCTTTCACAATATCTTCCGCACACTGCTCAGAACTAATACTCAACACGTTACGCATCAGCCATCCGCGGAAGTCATTTCGCTCGGCGATTACCGATGGATCGTCATAGGAATTATTCTTCTTGAAGAATTCAGTGCGCACCCATCCGGGGCACACTGTGATTATGTCAAGTTTACCCGCGAATTCCGCTGCCAGTCCTTCGGACATTCCGGTCATTGCGAACTTGCTGGACGCATAGCAGACGCTGCCGGGGAAGGCAACTTTTCCAGCCACAGATGCCACGTTTACTATTTTTCCTCGACCCTGCTCAAGAAAGCGGGGCAATACACCATATGTCAGATTCAACGCAGAGAAAAAATTGACCTCAAACACTCGACGCCAATCGTTAACTGTCAAAGCCGGTACAGGACCAGCTATTGCAAGCCCGGCATTGTTAACCAGCAATTCCACCCCACCGAAACGACTAATGGCAGTCTCAACCATATTGCTGCATAACTCTTCACTTGCGATATCTCCGATAATGCACTCGGCTTGGCCGCCTTCTTGTAAAACCAGACGGGCCGTTTCTTTCAAGTCCTCTTCACTGCGCGCGTTCAGTACGAGCCGAGCACCATACTTTCGCGCCAACAAAATTGCCAACGCGCGTCCGATTCCTGTCGATGCGCCTGTTACGATTACGGATGCCTCTCTTCTCAAACCTCGAGTTTCAGTAACCATTTATCCTCCGGCGCCATTGGGCAAATTATCCGCTAATTCACGTTTGAAAGTTGTTCTTCACCTGCAGATGATACTGTGCGTGACAAACCTGCCCGTGTACCCTTGTAAGTTCTTTGCAAAATTCAGGTTCGTATATTCTGTACCGTTGTGCCAACGCGCACTGGAACCCTGGACCTGCGAGGGTTTACAGCAGCCTCATGTAAAATCATGCAGACATCCTTTAACGATGAGGTGGCCCGTTGGAACTCAATCCCGGGAAATTCTCATACAATGGGGAACAAGAGTAAGTAAGTAGTGCACCTATCGGAACAGAAGGCAGACCGTGACCGGAGACATGCAGCGTCGCAATATCGGACAATCAGAGCCTGCAGAGAATCCATCTGAAGGTGAAGGGTCCCCCAAAAAAACTCCCCGGGGCACAGGTGAGCGCTCGACTCGCCCGCGGCGCCTGACACTGGAAGAGGGTCGCGTCGGCCAGGTTCTCAACGGTCGCTATCGCTTGCTGGAACTGATTGGAAAAGGCGGCATGGCGGCGGTCTACAAAGCTGAACATCTGGGAATGCCTCTGCCGGTTGCAGTTAAGATGCTCCTTCCTGATATTGAAGAAGATGAGCTAATGGTAGAGCGTTTCGTGCGCGAGGCGAAGACATCAGGCCGGGCAACTCACCCTCACGTAGTTCAGCTTATGGACTACGGACAGGCGGAAGACAACTCTCGATACATAGTTGTCGAATACTTAGACGGTCAAAGCCTTGCTCAACTATTGAAGAAAGAAGAGCAGCTCAGTGTTGAACGAGTGGTCCATATCGCAAGTCAGATCTGTGAAGCACTCGATGATTCTCATCGAAAGAACATCATTCACAGAGATCTCAAACCAAGCAACATAATGCTTATCCAACAGGATGATAAGGATGATTTCGTAAAAGTCGTGGATTTCGGATTGGCAAAGATCAACGGCGGAGATTCGCAACGGTTAACGCAGACCGGCGAACTTTTTGGAAGTCCAATTTACATGTCGCCGGAGCAATGCAGAGGTCTACCGCTAGATGGTCGATCAGATATTTATTCGCTGGGTATTATGATGTACGAAGCACTGGCCGGGAAGGCTCCTCTGGTCGGAGACAATATAGTGGCGACAATCACAAAGCATCTGCATGAGTCACCACAATCGTTTAAGACAGTTCGCGCTGATCTCTATGTGCCTGCACGATTGGAAGCTGTGATACTAAAGGCGCTGGCCAAGGATCCGTGCGACCGTTTTGCCACCATGGGCGAGTTTAGAGAAGCACTTAAAGTGGCGGTTCCCGGCCCCCTGGATGCGGTCGGATTACGCAAGCTGAATTCATATATGCTGCCGGGAATGTTGAACTCTTTGTCGGAGCGCACGTCGCTGCTTATCGCACTATCGATGGTGGTAATGATAATCGTTGTATGTGCCACTGCCGCCGTAACTACGTTCTTGAAGTCTCGTCATCATTCAACCGCGGTCCAAGTCCGATCGAATCACTCTGCCATGGAGAAGCCCGTTGATGTTTCGCCCCCCCGGGGCGGGCATCACGGAGCCACAGCAGGAAAAGACAATCCGGCGCCAATCAATTCTTCACATCTCTCTTCCGGCACTCCAATTGATGAGCAGACTGCAGTCCCTTCAGTTCCGTCCACCCAACCTGTTGCGCACAAACCAGAAGCTAACCGGGCTATCACCAAACCACCGACCAGGAAGAAACCGGCTGTACCTCCGCGCGGCACCGTAAATGGTGGCACGCTTAGAAAGCAGCAGCCTGGAGTTGATACCGTCAATTCCAGCAGCCAGGAGTATCATCGTCCACGTAACCGAAATGAGATGAGCAACGAGGAACTCTTTTACGAATTTCAGAGAACAGAAATGAGAGGCTCTGGCCCCCGCACATGGAATCCTGCGATATCCGGCACGAATCAGGGCAAGTGAATCGGCTAGAACTATAGTAAAATCCAGAATTCATATGAACTCTGGAGGATTTCAATGGGTTTTCAGCATTCTTCATGCCAGCCGGACAAAGTCGCGCATTTGACCAGGAACCCAACGAAACTCAAGACCACACTCTGTCTTGCTTTGCTCCTCTCTTTGCAGCCGTTCGTCATGACAACCCCGGGCGCCTCAGCGGTGGTTCCACCCGCTCAACCGACGCCGAAAACTGACACCAAGGGGCTTACCGGATTTGACAAGGTCTCTTCGGATCAAGCCACCGGAATAACGGAATACAAACTTAAATCAAACGGGCTTACCGTGCTTTTAGCAGAACGTCATGCATCACCGGTGGTGACGGTCATGGTGATCTATAAGGTCGGGTCTCGCAACGAAGCGGTTGGTTATACCGGATCTACACACTTTCTTGAACACATGATGTTTAAGGGAACAGCCAAACATGATCCGCTCAAAGGAAATGGTATTGATGACATTCTCAAACCGACCGGAGCGATTAACAACGCAACCACATTTTACGATCGTACGCTCTATTACGAAGTGGCTGCGGCCACTGCGCTGCCGCTGTGCCTTGAACTAGAGGCCGACCGAATGCGCGGAGCGCTTTTGCGTGAGAGCGACAGGCAGTCTGAAATGACTGTAGTACGCAATGAATTGGAGCGCAACGAAAATTACGCCAGCAGCATTCTCGATACTCTGGTATTCGCCACGGCGTTTCGTGAACATCCCTACCATCATCCGGTTATAGGCTGGAGATCCGATGTAGAAGGAGTGCCTATAGAAAGGTTGCGGCAGTTCTACAAGGATTTTTACTATCCGAACAACGCAGCACTGGTAGTAATTGGCGACTTCAAAACACAAGCGGTACTAGATATGGTATCGCAGCAATTTGGAAAAGTTCCGCGTGCGCCGAAGCCCATTCCTCCCGTCTACACAGTGGAGCCGCCCCAAGAAGGAGAACGCCGATTCGTTGTTCAGCGAGGAGATGAATTACCCAAGGTAATGATGGGATATCACATACCAAAGGCCACTGACAAAGATACATGGCCTCTTGAGGTACTTGCTTCGCTTCTCGGCGATCAAGATCGTCAATCAAGCCGCCTCTATAAAAGACTGGTTGACACAGGATTAGCTTCGCAAGCTTCCGCTTACAATTTCTCGCTGCGAGATCCAGGCATCTTTACTCTGTTTGCGTCCGCTACATCAGGCACTGAGCTGACAACGATTGAGCGCACACTTAAAGATGAACTAAAGAAGCTTGCCACAGAAACGCTATCAGACGCCGAAATCGATAAAGCAAGGACTGCAGTTTGGAAGAAACTCAAACTAGACGCCGCTGACCCTTCCGGAATGGCAACACAAATTGGCGAAGCTATTGCGGTAGCCGATTGGAAGTGGTGGCTTGCCATCGAACCAAAGGTCAAGGCCGTAACAAAGCAAGATGTACAGCGCGTCGCCGCTAAATACTTTAACGACAAGAATTGCACAGTCGGCTATTACTTGCCCCGCGAGAAAAAAGACGAACCAACTCCAGACAAGAAAGAGCCCCCGGGCAGACCGTCGATTCCCGAGAAAGGCGACGAGAAAGATAATACAAAGGAGAAAGAAGTTCCGGCGCCCAAATCTATACTGGCGCCCATGTTCGAAGAGTACTCCGCCGCCGCGGTCTCTCCGCAATTATGCTCACACGATCTTTCTCCGTCTCTTGCGGGCACATCGACGCCCGCCAGGAACATCGCGTCTCATGTGAAAAAGAAGGTATTGAGCAATGGGCTTACTATTCTCGTGTATGAAATTCCCGGGAGTGGCGTAGTTGGAATTGCCGGAAAACTAAGAGGTGGAGAAGCCTGCCGCCCGGTTGAGAAAACATTGGTTCCAGAGTTTGTAGGCGATTTGCTCACCAAGGGATCAGTCGGCTTATCGAAGGACGCACTGGCCGATCAAATGGAGAACTTCGGAACGCACTTTCAGCCGGGCGTTGAGAACTTCTTTAGCGAGTTTAAATCTACTGTTGTCACAGAAGATCTCGGACCTTTCTTGAAAGTGGTGGCGAAGGTTATTGAGCAGCCCGAATTCAAGGAAGAGGAACTGGAAAAGGCCCGAAAGATCAAAGAGTCGGAGCTGAAAGACGCAATGACCGAAACTTCCGAGTTGGCGTTGAACAGTCTGATGCAGGCGCTCTACAAACCGGATAACGTGTACTATCAAAAGCCAATTCCCAAACAAATTGAAGAACTAAAAACAATCTCAGCGCAAGATCTGCAAGCCTATCATCAGAAATATTTTGGCCCGAACAATACAGTTCTGGCCATCGTCGGTGACATTGCACCTGATAAAGCCTTCCAGTTGGCTGAAGCGGCGTTTTCAGACTGGCCAAAAAAACCGGAGACGGTGCCGGCAACTATGGAAAAACCGATCGATTGGAAGGTTCCTCCACAAAAATCCATCTCAACTGTCGTGCCTGATAAGTCTAGTGTAGACATCGTGCTCGGGCGTCCCGTTCCAGTTAGCATCAGCTCACCTGAATTCTACGCAGCCCAGGTTGCAAATGCAGCGCTGGGACATGACACCATCGCCTCGCGGCTGGCTGTCATTCGTGAAAAGTATGGTCTTACTTACGGTGTGCAGTCTAGCTTTCTAGACAATGCGGACAAGAACGCACCATGGATCGTTCAGCTTTCAGTCAACCCGGAAAACACCGCCAAGGCTTCGGCTCTCGTGCGCCAGATTATGACCGACTACCAGAAAACCGGAATCGAGCCTGCTGAATTGCAGACGGAAGTTCGCCGATTAGCTGGAGAATATGTGGTCTATCGAATGCGAACACCAGAGCAAATTGCTGATGCGCTGACCAAATACGAATTATTGGGGCTTGGACCGGAATTTATGGATAAACATCCGCAAAAACTGCTGCAGGTGCAGAAAGCGGACGTTGACCGCTACATCCGGAAATATATGAACATTAACGACATGGTCACCAGCGTGGCTGGTAGTATTACAAAAGCGGCATCCGGCAAGAGCGAGTCAAAATGACGGAATGACCGCGAATGCAAGCGCGACGGGAGTAGAGAGCCCGAAAGCGATTGCAAGGCAAGCGATCAAATTATCCACCAAAGCGTAGCGCGCATCAGTTTCGGGAAGGTGCATTAATGGCGAATCAGGGCGGTAAAGGCGGAGACCCCAAGAAAAAAGGGGCAGGCAACTTCAACGAGATGATTCTCGGAGGCCTTAAAAGTCGGGCAGGAAAAGAAACCACCAGATGGGTCAAGGGAATAACCCAAGATGCGGAAGAGCTGGTTCTCGGTGCAGTGGAAAAACGCGATGCCGGTCCCGCTCCTACCTCGCCACTGGCCTGGATCGACAAGTTGTTTGATCTCTTTCAGCAGTACGAAGTGGAGCTCAACCGCGTAACCTCCGATCAGCCGGAACTTCGTCTGGGCTCTGATCGACCGGTCTTTACCCAGGACCTGCTAGTCAGGTTGCAAAACAATCCTGATGCTGAATTTCGCGGACGTGTGTTCACTCGCGATTGGACACTGGCAATCACGGGCAATTTTGACCGAACAGAAGGCCACATAATTCCATCGCAGCACTTCATCGCATTTACAGCGAACGAATCGAACTTCAGCAAGTACTTCGAAATTCGGCCTGTCAGTGAGGGCGACACAATGAAGTGGACCTGTGATGGTGGAATCATCAGCTGGGATCGTTTACCCGTGTTTGCAAAGCAGGTGGTGGGCGGACTGATCCACGTGGCCCGCGAAGAGACCAGTGAGCATGATCCGTTTATCTTCAATCCGGAAGGGCTGGAAGCCATTCGCCTCACTAAGGCTGCAGAGCCCGAGATACCAGCCGAGTTCACTCTCTCTCCGTTTCAAGATCAAGGACCGGCCCTGGCCAGTGACTCGCCGGTATCGGAGCGTCCGCGAACCAGTGAAACCATTCGGCCCCAGTCTTTAAAGGCTGAGCAGGGCGGCAACATGGAATCGATGATTGAATCTGTTCGTCAGGAAGCAATTAGAGAATCCAACTACGTTAGAGAGTCGGAGAGTAAGCCTGCAAATAGCCAGAACAAATCGGCTGAGCGTGCGCCTGAAAAGAGATCAGCGGGAGAACACCAACTGCAAGCGCCGACTGCACAACAGCCTAAGCATGCCGCTATAGCTTCAGAAGAAGCCGTGGGCGCGGAGACCAGCTTGTCTGCCGCCTGCGATTTACTCGCTGCCGCGCTGGATCGCCAATTGGGAGTTCTCAGCCGTGCTGGCGCCAAAGCATTCGAAACGCATGATTTCGCCGCAGTGGAGCGCACTTTGCGAAAGTCGACGAAGATGAAGCAGCTTCGTGATGAAATTCATTCGACAATTGCCGAATGGAAGGAAGCTTTTCTGGAAGATTAGGCAATAGTTCAAGATTGTCGAAGACAACCCGAACCACCGTTAGTGTGCTATTAGTACGCCAATGGCAACTCCGCTGCCAATAAGCAAGAGACACACCAGTGCAATTAGAAGAACCTTAATACCGTTGCCTGAAAGAAAATGCGGTGCTGGCGAATGACCATGGGCATCTGCTGCAGGGGCAGCGCTGTAATTATTAGGGGAAGGTCCAACTGGTGCTGTAACCCGAGCCTCCGGGATGGTAGTTACGGTGGCTGGCGGGCTCCCTGGCGCCACCACTTTTCGGCGTCCGCGCTCGAAATCTTTTAGAACCGCTTCCAACGCCAATTTAAATTCTTCCATTGATTGATGGCGTTTATCTGGAGACTTCTGAAGCGCTCTAAAAACGATGTCCTCGAGTTTTTTCGAAATAGTTTTATCAGGCGCTGCCGATGCGAAGTCAGCCGGCATTTCATAAAGTTGTTTTGTCAAAATGATTGGAATAGTTTTTCCATCGAAGGCACCTTTGCCGGTTAGTGCTTCGTACATAACAGTGCCCAGCGAATAAACATCTGTGCGAGTATCGAGCTCAGCACCGCTACATTGCTCTGGACTCATGTATACCGGGCTTCCCCATATTTCTCCCTTCTGCGTCAACTGTTGAGATGCAGCCTGAGATTTTGCATACTTGACGATACCGAAATCTACCAATTTGACGATATCACCGTTGATGCCCTTGATAATCATCACGTTGCCAGGCTTTAGATCTCTGTGGATTAAACCGTGACGGTGCGCATGCGCCATTGCATCACAGACCTGGGCGAATATTCTTGTAGCACGCTCTTGCTCAAGAGCAGACTCTTTCTCAAGCACCTGTTCCAAAGAAGATCCTTCGATAAACTCGGTTACAAAAAATGGTTGCCCACTGTCAGCAGTTCCAATGTCCATAATTGACGGAATATTTGGATGGCGAAGCATACTCACGGCTTTTGCTTCACGCTGAAATCTCTTTACCGTGAGAGGGTCATTCGACCACTCTTTCTTGAGCAACTTAATTGCGACAATTCGATCAATCGGATCTTGACGAGCCTTATAGACAACGCTCATGGCACCGCTGCCTACGCGTTCCATCATGTAGTATTTTCCGTTGCCCAGACGTTGCCCCGTAAATGGATCGGCAACGTCGCTGATCGAATACTCCGACGGCGGCATTGTTCCGCGGCGGCCTTCGACGTACGGCGCTCCATCGAGAGTCCGTCTCAATAAGCTGAGAAATTTTATTACCTGTTCTGACAATTCATAGAACTCGCAGACTTTCAGATTACATTAAATTTGCCCACTAATGCAATTAGATAATCACAAAACTGATTCTTTTGTTGCAACTCAAGGTATGAGAACAGAGAGTGCTATTTAGCGTGCAAATGGAGCTAGACTGAAGGGCCCGGTATGATTGTAATGGAGGCTCGACATCTGACAGTGCCAAATCATTGGTGCTTGCTTTCTGTGGCTGCCCTCTTATCAAGCGCCCTCGCGGTGGTTGACGGTTCGTGCGCATCTGGTCAGCCAACCTCTTCCAAAGCAAGTTCAGAGTTAGAATCGCGGGGAACAGCCACGGCCACCAGTCACCAGGGAAGGTCGACTGGATTCGAACTCAGGGAGACTCGTTCTACTGCCCAGACCACCACGGAGAACAAGCGCAACCCCGTTGAAAGAACGGCTGTTGCCTCGCCTGACGGCTCAAACACTGTCGAAAGAGTGCCAACCCTGCCATTTCCCTTTGTTTCCTCCGACGCGGTAGGGGCTTTGAGCGGGGTTCAGTCTGGTTCAGCCAGAAGCTTTCCTTCGGCCATTGAAATTCGTGGCAATGCACGTGGATTACTCCTTCATGCACGCAAGGATACTAAGTATGACCTCTTGAGCCCGGTTTCATTGTGGCTTGAATCGGGACCACTTCTGGTCGCAGTTCGTACGCCTTCTGAACTGGCTTTGATTGCAACAAAATTTGGCGATGTCTGCGTTACTGCGGGCGCAGATGCGCTATTGGAGAGGGGCGAGGGAACACTGCGAATTGCAAACCTCAGCAACGCTCATGGAACTGTCAACTTGGTAATGCATGACCGGCAGTGGAAAAATAGCCCCTGGTCGCACATTGAACAAGTGAAGGAACTGAGCCGGAAGTCATCCAAGAGTAAGAAACGATCTGAGGAGTCTGCTGAGAGCGGTTCTCTTTCACTTGCTCCCGGTTACGAACTGGTTGTCGGTGATCATTCGCTGGAAGTAACTGAAATCAAACCAGCTGACTCGGTTGGTCGGCGCGATTTCAAAGTTATTGGAGACAGTGGCAGATTTGTAATCTCTGAAATATGCGTTGACAATGTAGTGCAGGTTCATGATCTTGTACGCAATTTGAAAGAGCACGGGGAAAGAGCGAACAATATTCTCTCTGAAATAAATCGAGTTGCCGGGCAATTCAAGGCCAAGCAAGGAGAAGAGGGATTCGAAAAAGTTCTGCCAGTGGTCAAGCCTCCAGAAACCGTAAAAAAGCCAGATCCAAAAACGAAGACATCACCAAAGGCTCCATTAGCGACAGTGTCGCCGAAAAAAACCTCGGTGGAAAGCAAACAAACTCCACCTGTTAAACCCGGCGCAACTGCCACCACAGGTAGTGCGCCTTCCGCTAGCGGCACCAATAGTGGTGGCAACGGATCATCGCAAAGAACCGGAACGACATCTACACAGAAGGAACCGGTTACAAGTTCGGTACCTTCGCCCAAAGGAGGCGCCGCGCAGACCGTCGGGCGTGAAGCCGTTCCTTCAGGAAGATCATCGGTAGCAACCGAACCTCAGAGCACTCCAGAAACCAAGTAACAACCCACACACTTTGAGTTTTCCGGCAAAGGTTCGTGGATTCTGAGCCCCCCGTGTAGTTGCCAGTTTGTGCTTTAGATTGCGGTATGAGCCAGCATCCAATTAGAGATGTAATCAAATCGCTCCTGAGTGATCTGGTGATCTCCAATGTATCTTTTGCTTTGAAGAAGATTCCGTCTGTCACCGTCACCTCCTTCCGGAATTGACGCTTCGTCTTCATGCTGATGAGCCTGAAAGAGTGCTGTGCATTCGCTGACAATAACATCGGCATCCAGTGAGTAATCATCTTCAGTGGCTGATACCAGAAGCAGTTCACGTGGAGCAATGGCTTTTATCACATCAGACATTTCAAAGTGATTGCAAAATCCAGGAATGACCAGTGCCATCTCCAAACCAGTGCGCATTTGAAACTTCGAGCGATAACTACAAGCGCTTCCGCTTGCGCAGCCAAAGGTTATGCGTTCATCTATCGCCATTTGAAACAGCACTGTGTTCCCGCCATAGGAATGGCCCAACGCACCGATGCGAGATGTATCTACGTGAGGAAGTGCCGCTAGAATTGTTAGCCCGATATTTGCATCATGCAACACTTTGCGCATCAAAGAATCGCCTCGAACAAGGCGATACTCCATTTCGAGAAAATGCTGCATGAAGTCGCTTTCGTCTTCACCCGGCTTGGTTCCAACCATGTTATAACGACGATCTTCAAAACAAATGGAATCTGGAGCCAGTACGGTAAAACCGGCAGAGGCCAGTATCGGTGCGAAGGCTTGCAAAGGATTTCCTGCCAGACCGCAGACCTCACTCTTTCCAAAATGTCTTTCGCTATTATGTTGATGATGCACAATTACTGCAGGCGAATTGATCACCACGGCTGGTATCAATAGAAAGGCTGGTATATAACCGCCCTCAAAATCATCATATTCGATGCGTTGTTCGATGTAACCGCTACATTGACGTTGAGAAATCACCCGATACATAGGGAAAGCTGCTGTAACTTCGGATATTCCGATAAAATCCCGCAATTTGCTGCCAAGATCGCTCAGATTTTCCTCCCGCAGACAATGCCGCGATTTCGGATGGCCTGTACCAGCATAGAGGCGCGGCAGTATGTAAAAACGAGTGCCACGGGTGCTGAGTGCGACCGAAAGTGATCCGCAAATTATACCTGCATCCGAACTGCATTTGGCTCTTCAATGGTGCTCAGTCGTCTCTAGCGCCAGGGAACAGTCTCTCTATCGCCGATGGTATATTTGAATCCATCGCCACCGTAATTTTGAGTGAACGTACCGTTCTTCGCCACCACCATGCGGCGAGAATTCGGGGGGTACTGCAATAACGCAGCGTCACCGTCTAGCGATTTCACAGTTTGGCAGACGATCAGGTTGAAGAGTATGTTTGGACTTTTCTCCTGAACCTGTATGTTTTGAATGCGTCCATCTCTGGTGACGGTGTAGCACACCTTACAAAGCAAAGGCGGACTGCACTTAAAAGCTACCTTGGCCAGATAATTGAAACGCATGTAAATGGCTTCAGCGACACGATGGTGCCAGATATCCCACAGTAATTGCATCTCAGGCGTTAAGTCCGGGTCAGCCAGATAGTTTATCTGTCCGGGCGGAGGTTGCTGCTGAAACGGCATTGGCGGCAGGTCTTCTCCGGTTCCCATAAAGGGTGGAATGGGAACCGCAGTTGGATCCATAGGTTGAAGCGGGGCCTGGCCATTTTCGTCGGCGCGAATTGAGAATGGCGGTCTTGGCGGTGCCGGAGTTCCTTCCATTCGCATCATATCTTTCGTTGGCTCGAAAATCTGGGGATCTTCAGTTGGCGTCTGGTCGGGCGCCAGATCTTCCCGTCTCAGCCCGGGGTGGTCTCGTTTCCCCTGGTCATATACTCTTCCTCTCAGGACCGTATCCGTATCTTTGGCCAGCGACGGAAGACTGCATGTTGTAAGGATTCCGATGAGTGTGGTAAGGAGTAAAAATTTGCGGCGCATTTTTGATTCTTTCTTGTAATCGGGGCGTACATAATCTTTTAATTTTGAGGCGAAAAAGTAAATGCGGGATACACGAAGAAGGACAGCATTCCAGTGTTTTCCCTGTGCTTTCCGGAACACTCGATGCCGAGGAGAGGATGCTTCTCGCGCAAGGTTATCAAGAAGATCGTTGGGCGACGTTGCTATTGAGGACCCGTGGGAGCCCCGTGAACGGGGTCGCTGCGGCCAAGCTCCCCGGTATGCTACCCGAAGCGAACTCAACATATTTCGGTCAATGACAACTCCTCAGGCGATTTCCGCCTCTCAGTCGGACGTAAGCAATTGCTTCTTTGACGGATTTGCTGGTTTCTTTCGATGAATCAGATGGTTGGTGCCTGCAAATTGTAAGCATGACAGTTAATAAAGAGATTTTTTGTGAAAGCCCGCAGCACCAGCCTGAAGCGCCAAATACCAATTTATGGTGAAATTGTCTATGTAGCTCCGTGAGGTTCAGTCGTGTCGAACAAGCTGCAATTGCCACGGCGCAAATTCTTGCTGTTATCGGGCATGGTTTCAATGGTTGGTATGGGGTGGATCATTAGTGATGATCCCACCCTTGAAGCCGCCGAGAGCGCGAATCATCTACCCGCCGGTATGATTCCGCTTACATACAGTCCTGGCTACAACATAACTCTCTTCGGATTGGAGAAATTACATCCCTTTGATGGCAGAAAATTTTCGAAAATTAGACACCACCTGTTGCGGTCTGGAGTGCGAACGAAAGAACATTTTCTCGCACCACAGGCAATCACCGGCGAGCAGCTGTTAGTCGTTCACACTAAAAGTTATCTGGAATCACTGAGAGAAAGTCTGAATGTCGCTCATATTCTTGAACTGCAATCGTTAATGTACGTTCCCTCTCAATTAATCGACTGGCGAATACTACAACCGATGAGGCTGGCGTCCGGAGGAACTCTGCTCACATGCAGAATGGCTCTTAAACGCGGGATTGCGATAAATATCGGAGGCGGCTTCCATCACGCGGAGAAGGACAACGGTGGCGGATTTTGTGTTTACTGTGATGTGCCAATAGCTATCAATATTCTGCGCAACGAAGGTTTGATCAACAAAGCGTTGATAATAGACACCGATGCTCATCAGGGAAACGGTTTTTCTAACGCGACCCGCAATGATCCTGGAATCTTTGTGGTGGATCTTTTCGACGAAACCATCTATCCGTATCCGAAAGTAGAAGAGACCTGGTCCGTTCCCTTTCCGGCGGAAACAAAAGGCAGTACCTATCTGCATAAGCTGGCTGAAGTGTTGCCAAAGGCCATTGAGCAATTCAAACCTGATTTAATCATTCATAACGCCGGATCTGATGTATTGGCCTCCGATCCACTGTCCACATTCCGATTGGCGGTTGAAGATGTAAACGAACGAGATATTTACGTGGTAGCCCTGGCACGTAAACTAAACATCCCTGTGGCCATGGTACTTGCCGGAGGTTACAGTAACCAATCTGCCGAAGCCCATGCAAAATCAATCGAAGGGATCATCAAGCGCTTCGAGACGAAGGCATAACCACTTCCACTAATGTAAATACCGATCCACACAAGACTGTTGACCAACCTTCCCCTGTCCAGAGACCAGTAAGTTCGGTGCCATGTTCTGGCCTCAATCAATCAGCGCCTTAACGAAATCCTCTATGCTGTAACACACACTTGTTACCTCAGTTGGCGACACACAAACGTCGATAAAAGTCACAGCAGGTATGCCGTTTCGCCCGTTGAACGATAGTCAAGGCACAGCTGAGATTCTGAGTGCCCCGCGATCTTTACTGGAAGTTCAAGACCATTAACATCTTGCCAGACTCAAACCAGTTGTCGTTCAATGCCAACACCCATTTTTCGACAGGCCAGATTCCATCTATGGCAGCGTTAAGCCAAAGAACGTGGTTCATGACACGGCTGTCCTGGTCGGTCAATACGCCACCATTTTGAATGAGCAGTTGAGTTTGTAGACAGCCCGGAATGCTAACGCCGAGTCTCTCTTCGGCGGTCCTGATTCCCGCCTCTGTCGCCGGGATTGCCCATTCGGGAATAAAATTACTGTGCCGGATGCTGCGCTTGTGCGCTTCTGACACTGTTTTATTTTTGGGTGGTTTGCGCGGGATCTTTTGCTGTCTCTTGGGCATCGCCGATATTTGTCCACATAGTCACGAGCACGTCCACAATTGTTGCATGTCTGAGCGGCTCAACTCCTTTTCAGTGACTGAGCTCTTGTCCGAACTCAAGCAAGAATTGGCTGATGCTGTGCCTCATGTTATGATTCGTGGCGGTCTCACCTTGGTTTGAGAGGAAGATGATGCAGCCAAGTGACATTCGTGCGGTCGTTGACCACTATAGTGAAGCGTCCGAGAACACCCGTTTGAGTTCGCCAGCTGGACAGTTGGAATTCCAGCGAACCATGGTTTTGCTCAGACAGTTTCTTCCTCCACCGCCAGCAACAATTCTGGATGTCGGTGGTGCCTCTGGTGTGTATTCCCTTCCTCTGGCAGCTGAAGGATACACCGTTCATCTCATTGATCCTGTGCCCAAGCATGTGCAGCAAGCGAAAGCGGCTTCGGCTGAAGCGCAGCATCCGCTCGCCAGTGCAGAGGTTGGCGATGCTCGAAAATTGTCGCAAGAATCAAACAGTGCTGAGGCAGTTTTGCTCATGGGACCGCTCTATCACCTGACCAGGGAGGACGATCGAATCGCTGCGTTAACTGAATCTTTTCGAGTATTGAAGCCGGGCGGCGTTTTATTCGCAGTGGCTATTTCGCGTTTCGCATCTACCCTGGATGGACTCAGTCGTAATTTATTGGCGGATCCACTCTTTGTTTCCATAGTGAAGGATGACCTGAAAACCGGGCAACACAAAAACCCCACCGATAATCCGAACTATTTCACTGATGCATTCTTTCATCTACCAGCTGAACTGAGCATGGAGGCCACCAGAGCCGGGTTCCTGATAGAGGGACTCGAAGGAATAGAAGGACCGGGCTGGTTACTTTCAGATCTGACTGATTGGATGAGTGATTCCAAACGCCACGATCAGTTGATGAGTTTGCTGGAGCAATTATCGTCTCACGAGAGTTTAGTTGGTGCTAGTGCACACATGATGTTGATTGGACGAAAGCGAATCATCAACCCGGTATCATTGCCTCTGCAGACCTGTGAATTGCGGAATCTTCAACTGGAAGACGCTGCCTCGCTCGTAGAGAATGCCAACGACAAGGAAATTGCTTCTCGCTTGCGCGATGGCTTCCCGCATCCATACACCATGGACGACGCTCACTGGTGGATTGCACACGCGAACGCGCAAGAACCGGCAACCCACTTTGCCATCGCTGTAGATGGTCAAGCCGTCGGTGGAATCGGACTGCTATTGCAACAAGACGTAGCCCGCAAGAGCGCTGAGATTGGATATTGGCTTGGTCGCAAGTACTGGGGTCGTGGCATTGTCACCGAGGCAGTGGAAGCGTTTACCAATTATGCGTTCGAGGAGTTTGACCTCAATCGCGTTTATGCTCTAGCGTTTGAAGGCAATGCCGCATCGGCACGAGTACTTGAGAAAGCAGGCTTCCAATACGAAGGGCTATTACGAAAAGCTGTGTTCAAGCACGGACAACTGCTTGATCAACTGGCATATGCGAAGATTAGATCTTAGACAAAAACTCACACGTACCTCGCCTAATTCGTGGTGAATCTCAGTCCGAAGGTACTTAGCCGCATAATTGAACAATCTACTTCGTTCACCTCTGCATCCATTACGCAGTAAGTTTAGCAGTGCTCATGATTGCGTGCAAAAGTAAAGGGCGACGTTTCCGCCACCCTTCCTTCGTCTCGAGTCGAACACCTGAAGTGCCAGCTTATTTGTCCTTCTCTTCGACCGAGATCGTAGCCTGAGCCGCGGCCAGCCTGGCCAGCGGAACCCTGTACGGCGAGCAGCTTACATACGACAATCCGAGCTGGTGCGCAAATGCGATTGAACTGGGTTCGCCGCCATGTTCGCCACAAATGCCCAGCTTAAGATCGGGTCGCGTTTGCAAACCATATTCCACGGCGAGTTTCATTAACTTACCAACGCCGCTTTGATCCAGCACCTCGAACGGATTGTGCTGCAATACTTTTGTTGTTTGATTATTCCATGTAATTCCTTCCAGATATTTCTGGAGGAACTTGCCTTCAGCGTCATCTCGACTGTAGCCGAATGTCATCTGGGTTAGATCGTTGGTGCCAAAACTGAAGAACTCTGCGTACTCCGCGATTTCGTTAGCAGTAACGCATGCGCGAGGAATTTCAATCATCGTGCCGAATTTGTATTCGATGGTGACACCTTCGCGTTCCATCACTTCTTTCGCCGTGGCTTCCAGCATAATTCGGGCAAGCTTCAATTCATTGACATGCCCGATGAGTGGAATCATGATCTCCGGATAGACGGTCAATCCTTTCTTCTGCACTGCGATAGCCGCTTCGAAGATCGCTTGCACTTGCATGCGATTGATCTCCGGATACATGAGGCCGAGCCGGCATCCCCGCAGACCCATCATGGGATTTGACTCTTTTAACTGATGCACTTTGTCGAGCAACAGCTCTCTGGAGCGCAGCTCTTCACCTGTAACACCCTTGGTCTTGAGTATAGCGACCTCTTCAATCAAGTCTTCGTACTTGGGCAAGAATTCATGCAATGGCGGGTCGAGAAGGCGAATTGTGACGGGCAATTCGTTCATCGCCTCGAATATTCCGATGAAATCTTCCCGCTGCATTGGCAGCAGTTTGGCCAAAGCGTGTTCTCTTTCCGTCACTGAGCCGGCCATGATCATTTCCTGCACAGCAGGCAGCCGATCCTGACTCATGAACATGTGCTCAGTACGGCACAGACCAATTCCTTCTGCCCCAAAATCACGTGCACGCTGCGCATCTTCGGGGGTGTCTGCGTTCGTTCGCACTCTAAGAAGCCTTGTTTCATCCGCCCATGTCAGCAAAGTTTGAAACTCGGGGCTCAACTTGGGTTCATGAGTAGCGATGGCGCCACTAAAAATTTCGCCGGTGGAACCGTCAATGGAAATCACGTCGCCCTTGCGCAGAACTTGATCCTTCACGTGAACCTCTTCACGGTCTAGATCAACTCTAAAATCTTCGCATCCCGCAACACAAGGCTTGCCCATGCCACGCGCCACCACCGCAGCATGGCTGGTCATGCCACCACGACTGGTTACCACACCCCTGGCCGGCACGATACCGTGAATATCATCAGGACAAGTTTCCACTCGAACCAGAATAACTTTCTTGGAGTGTTCAACGGCTACCTTCTCAGCTTCGTCGGGTTCGAAGATTATGTGCCCGATAGCTGCGCCGGGGGAGGCATTGAGACCGGTAGCCAGCAATCGCCCTTCCCTCCGAGCCGCTTCTTTCGCCTGCGGATCGAAGCTAGGCAAGAGCAATTGATTGAGTTGAACCGGTTCAACGCGAGTGAGAGCCGTTTGCTTGTTAATGATGCCTTCTGCGGCCATATCGACGGCGACTTTGATTGCGGCAGCAGCAGTGCGTTTTCCCGTGCGAGTTTGAAGAAGAAAGAGTTCACCCTGTTGTATGGTGAATTCAATGTCTTGCATATCTTTGTAGTGTTTTTCCAACCGCAGCGCAGTTTCTTCCAGTTCTTTGTACACTACGGGCATGGTTTTCGCCATGTCTGAAATTTTCTCAGGGGTGCGAATTCCCGCAACAACATCTTCTCCCTGCGCGTTGATGAGGTATTCTCCGTAGAGAACTCTCTCTCCGGTGCTCGGATTTCTGGTAAAACAAACGCCTGTAGCTGAATCATTATCAAAATTGCCGAAGACCATTGCCTGAACAGTAACCGCCGTGCCTATGTTGTGGTCGATCTTACTGAGATTGCGATAATAAATCGCCCTGTTATTGTTCCATGATTTGAAAACGGCTTCGATAGCGCCTTTTAGCTGGTCATCAGTATTTTGCGGAAAGTCTATCTTTCGCTCGCGCTTGACGAATGCCTTATACTCAGATACCAAATCTTTCAAGTTCGCGGCAGTCAGATCCGTGTCATTAGTTACTCGCAGCGATTCTTTCTTGTCATAGAGAATGTCTTCGAACCGATCTTTACTCAGATCGAGAACAACATTGCTATACATCTGGATAAAGCGCCGATAGCTGTCCCATGCAAAACGTGCGTTACCGGTAAGAACGGCCATGGCTTCAACCGTGTCGTCATTCATGCCCAGGTTTAAAATGGTATCCATCATGCCGGGCATAGAGAACTTGGCACCGGAGCGTACAGAAAGCAAAAGCGGCTTTTGTGTGCATCCGAGTTTGCGGTCGAGCCGTTCTTCAATTCTTTTCAGTTGCTCTTTCGCTTCATCCAGCAGTGCCGCTGGCAGTTTGCCGCCATCTTTGTAGTATTCGCGGCACTGAGAAGTAAGAATTGTCATACCGGGAGGAACATTTACTCCTGCGGCGGTCATCTCCGCCAGTCCCGCACCCTTACCACCAAGGAGTTCTCTCATCAAAGTACGATTCCCGCCGAATCGTTCGCTTCCTTCCGAAAACAAGAGTACCCTCCCGAACCGAATATTTTCTTCGGCCTGATTGGCTTCTTGTGTGGTCAACATGTTGTTCTCTCCTAGTGGGCGGATGGGCGGGGATCTCGGGCTGCTACTGGCGCAAGTAGAGGAAGATTTCGCTGGAGGTTTCCTCTATGGCCTTGGCCGACACATCAATCATGTGACACTTCAACTCGCGAAATATTCTTCTAGCGTATTGCACTTCGCTCTTAATCTCGTCGAGATCAGCATACTGCGTATCGGCAGGCATACCTATGACCTGGGCTCGTGATGTGCGCAAATTGTGCAGCAGGTGAGGATCTATGGTCAGCCCGATAATCTTTCGTGCTTGAACGTTAAAGAGCGCCTTGGGCGGATCAACCCCGGGAACGATGGGCACATTGGCCGATTTCAGTCCGTAATGCTGCGCAAGGTACATGCAGTTAGGAGTCTTACTGGTTCGTGAAAGCCCGGTAAGAATTATGTCGGCTTGAGACAATCCATCAGGGTTCTTGCCATCATCATAGCGAACCGCAAAGTTCACAGCCTCCATGCGGCGGAAGTAGGTTTCGTCGAGTGTATGCAAGCGACCTGGTTGAGACAACGGATTGCTGTTCGTCAGTCCGGAAATTCTTGATATAAGGGGGCCAAGGATATCGAGCGTGGGAACGCCATGCTTCTTCGCTTCTTGTTCAAGGGATTCTCTGTACTCGGGTAGAACCAAAGTATAAGCAATGAGAGAATTTCCAGTGGCAATTTCCCGCACCAGCGTTGATATCTGCTGGCAACTTCTCACCTGGGGCAATCGATAGATGCTGGCGAATCCCGGGGGGAACTGAACTAGTGCTGCCTGAGCCACGTGTGATGCAGTCTCACCGCTGGAATCCGATAGTGTAAAGATGATCAGTTCGCGCTGACCGACGGGTAATTTTGTTTCCACAGTTTCTGTTTTGCTCAATGGTGTCCGTCCTTTTGACTAAGCGGAACCTGGACGTCTGTTTGAGCCATGATTACGAACAAAAATCATGAGCACTGAAAGGCTTCCCGCTATTGCCCGGCTGCACGCCCTGCGTGCCGCACCAAGTCAAAGAAATGGTCGCCATGTTACAGACGGCCGAGCAAGCCCGCTCAACCTCTTACTGCCTGTATACATTTTTTCAGAAAAAACGCTATTTTGCGGGCTTTTCGACATAAGAAGATATACAGAATAGCTCTTCAGTATTTCTTTATTTGTGGCATCAACAGCCATTTCTCGGGCACTTCAATGTCGTGTCTATTTATTCAAGCCGCAGGTTTCGAAATTTGCTCATAGTGACTTTGTCAGCTAAAACAACCCCGGAGCATAGTATTTCCGATTTCGATGAGGCAGGGATTGCGAGTTCCAGGGCATGCAAGAAACAAGTTCTGAAATTTCCTGCACGTGTGTGCAACCTCAGGCAAGGCAGTACCGCACACACAATCCGCCTGACGATGTAACTCTAAAGTTTCATGAGAGAATCAGACACACTTTTTGCGGAATTCATGAGCCCCACGGGCGGTGACTCTGCAGTGCCTGTACTGTTGGACACACAAACGATCACTGTCGAGGCTGGCTTTCAGTGCTAGTTCTAGACTATCCGTATTTGGTGTCAGATACGGTGCCGTTGCTCGCAGGCGGAACCACCGAAAGCAGCAACCGTCTCCCCACTCGAACGTGAGAATACTGGAGGTGCTTAAATGAAGAACCTTGTTTCTAAATTCCTTCTTGCTGTTCTCGCCACGGGAACGCTAGTTGCAGGCGCACAAACCGCCGCATCCGCTCGAGATATGTTCTGTGATACAGGATGTGGCTACTCTGGCTACACTCCCATCTATTCAGGCTATACCTATGGACCGACCTTCGATTCCGGTTTCTACCGAGATGGATGGCGTTGGACCACCAGCCCTTATACGCTGAATTCGGGCTATTGGCATAGTGGAAACGATCTTGAGTTAGGTGCACGCAGCCTGTTGCACGGCCTCGTCGACGAGATTTTCTGAGAGACCGGGTGAGAATGGCAACCTTGAGATGGAGAGGCACGAGAAATCGTGGCTCTCCATTTCTGGTGCGCCGGGCATGTTCAACGACTAGGAGGTGAAAGACTTCTCAGGACCTGATGACGGTAACTGTAGTGAAGCGCAAGGGCGTAGTCGCGAGGCTGGGTCTGAAGGAAGCGTGGATCGAACCTGTGACTCGACGAACAGAAATCGGATATAAGGCGTATTCAACCGGACGAGCAAGCCAGTGATTGCAAAATCCATAGTCATCAATGGTTGCATGCGTAGATCCGGCGAAGATGCAGGAAAAGCCGTTGAACTTACCCCGGGAGACCTGCCCTGTGTCTCGGAAAACCGAGACTGAGAGTGTCGTAAGGCGCTTCATCGCAGTGCAGGAGTCAGCAGAGGACAAAGTAGATTTCGCCGTCGAGCAAGCGCGGAAGCACGTAGGCAGCCGGAGAAGAAATCGAAGGTCCGAACGGTAGAGCAAGATAAGTAGGACTGAAATCACGTGCGCAGAAAGCGACAGAAAACCCGGAAGAGTACGGTCTTCGACACGAGGGTAGGCGGTGAAGCTGCCGATGGCGTGACTGGAGAGATCGAACCGCGCATGACGGCAGCAGAACCCGAAAGTCTGGCGGACACAGAACGATTGATGGAGGATGTGCTTGACCGAGAAAATCTCAAAGATGCACTGAAAAAGGTAATCAAGAACGGAGGGGCACCGGGAATCGACGGGATGACCGTGGATGAATTACCGGAATACCTCAAGACAAACTGGCAAATAATTCGGAAGCAATTGCTGGAAGGCAGCTACAGGCCAAAACCGGTGAGAAGGGTAGAAATACCAAAGCCCGGGAGCGACAAGAAACGCAAGTTAGGAATTCCAAGCTGTGTTGATCGGTTTGTTCAACAGGCATTGCAGCAAATCCTTCAAAAGCAATGGGACCGGACCTTCTGTGACCAAAGCTACGGATTTCGCCCACGTAAATCAGCCCACCAAGCGATAGCAAAGGCACAAGAATACATTGAGCAAGGCTACCGATACGTTGTGGATTTTGATTTGGCAAGCTTCTTTGACCGGATCAACCACGATGTGCTGATGGGATTGGTGCGGAAGCGAGTAAAGGATCAACGAGTGATAAAACTCATCCGTGCAT